>NCEH01000159.1 GCA_002304505.1 Rhizobiales bacterium 32-66-11
GCCACCGCCGACATGGCGTTCGCCCGCGAGGAGATTTTCGGGCCCATGGCGCCGGTGTTCAAGTTCGAGACCGAGGAAGAGGCCGTGCGCCTCGCCAATGCCACCGAATATGGCCTCGCCTGCTATTTCTTCACCAAGGACCTCGCCCGCGCGTTCCGGGTGGCCGAGGCGCTGGAATATGGCCAGGTGGGCATCAATGCCGGCGTCATCACCTCGGAAGTCGCCCCGTTCGGCGGCTATAAGGAGAGCGGCGTCGGCCGCGAGGGCTCCAAGTACGGCTGCGATGAATATCTGAACATCAAGTACATGTGCCTCGCCGGTCTCTGAGGGCGGCGCATTAAGCAGCATGAGACTTCAGAAAAATGAGACGGGGCGCTTCGGCGCCCCTTTTCTTTTGGTTGCGTCCGCCGGCGGCATCCCCGCGCGCCGCGCATGAGGATGGCGCCGGGAGGCGGGGCCGTGCTTTGGTGATGCGGCAACGCCCCGCCGGAAACCGCCATGCTGCCCCTGCGCTCCCTCCCCGTCCTGCTTCTGCTCTGCCTGTCCGCGGGTCTGTCGCGTCCCGCCGCCGGCGCGCCGCTCGCGGTGGAGGTGCGCAACGAGAGCGAGCCGGTGCTGTGCGCGGAAAAGGATAATGTGGCGCTGACCTTCTCCTCGGCCGAGGTGCGCCGGTTCCGCATCCAGGCGGCGCACCCCGCCTATCTCGGCGCCTTGGTCGCCGATCGGACCGAGCCCAATTGGACCGCCTGCGACATGAGCGGCGATCCCTCCTTTCCGGCCGCGCCGAAGCGCGTTACCTTCTTCGAGACGCCGGACCTGTGGCTGACGGGCTATACGTTTCCCGCCTTCTGGCGGCCCGCAAGCGTGCCGGTGCGGGTCGGGGACAAGGTCACCGAGGGCCTGCACATGGTGCAGCTCTGGGTGCGCCGGAACGAGCGCGTCGAAGAGGTGCTGGTGGTCTATCCGCCCGACGGCTATTGGCGCGCGCGCCCGCTCGCCCCGCCCCATCTCGCCAATACCGCCTATGGCTCGTCTTTCCTCCTCGGGCCGGTGGAAACCGAGGGCCGCCCGCTGGTGATACTGAAGGAGATCGCCTTCGAACCGGCGACCCGCACCTTCGTGCTGTCCTTTGCCGGCGGCGGTGCGGCGCGGCTCGCCGTGTCGGGCTTGGACCGCGACGAGATGGTGCTGGACGTGACCTTCGACGCCGCAATAGCGGGCAAGCCGTTCGCGGCCCTGCGCTCCATGTATGTCACCGCCTTCAACGCCGACGTGGCGCGGGTGGCCTGGCGCGCGCCAGGCCTGAAGGGCTGGGGAGAGGGCGACATCCTGGATTTCAAGGGCGGTCCGGTGCTCGACCTGTGGGCCGGGCGGCTCGTGCCCTCGCGCCACAACACCAGCGCCCCGGACATGGTGTTCGGCCCGTTTTCCGGCCAATAACGCGGCGGTCCGGAGCGCGGCGGTCCGGCAGGCGCGCGGAAACCCGCCGGACCGCCCTCGTTGAGACCCTGGCCCCGGCAGGCCCGGCGATTGTCGCCGCGCATGCCGCAGACAGGCGGGTCGCAAGGAAGTCAAAGGGAAAGAGCCTTGGCGCGACCGGAGAGGGGCGCGCTCACATGGCCTTGGGCAGGATCGCGATATCGCGCACGGTGCCCTTCACGCCCTCGATCTTGGCGGCGGCCATGCCCTTTCCGGTGGCGAGGTCCACCTTGTAGAGCGTGTCGCCGGCCATCAGCCATGCCGCATTCGTGCCGTCGGCGGCGGTGACGATATCGAAAGCCGCCCCCTTGCCCGCCATGCCCAGCATGCCGACCGTATTGAGCACGCCGTCGTTCGGCGGGACCTGCTTCAGCACCGCGCCGCTGGCATCAATGTCATAAAGGGCGGTTTCCTTCGCGCCCTTGACCGCATTGGTATAGGCGCCGGCGATCACCGTCGGGGTCTTGTCCTTCATGGAATCGGTGCCCGCGAACTTGAGATTGCCGTCGCGGGTCACCTTGCCGTCGTCCACATTGGCGCGCAGGTTCATGCCGTCCGAGCCGATGATGCGCAGGCGATCCGCGACCGGGTTGAAGTCCACCGTCGCCATCACGCCGTCATTGAGCCTGGAGTCCAGCTTCGCCTTGAGCGTCGCCTTGCCGGTGGCCGTGTCCACGGTCACCACCGAACCGTCATCGAGCACGGCATAGAGCATGCCGTCGGCGGGGCGCACGTCGATGCCCAGGACCTTGCCGGAAATGCCGGCGATCTTCCAGGTCTTCTCGACTTTCTTGGCGCCGGTGTCGACGATGGCGATCTGATCGTCGCCCACCAGGGCGGCGACGGTCTCCGCTTGCACGGCGGACACGGCGACGGTGGCGAGCAAGGATGCGATGAGGGTCTGTCTCAGCATGTGGTCATCTCCCAGGACTGCCGGCCCATCTGCCGGTCGAAGGGGGTACACACGGGGAGGCCGGGCGGATGCGGGGCGGACGAAAAAAATTCTCGGGCGCGAAATCTGCTCCCGCGCCTCCGCCCCCATGGGTTAGGTGTAGATGCCTTTGGGAAAGCCACACGCAGACCGGCACGGAGAATGGCACGCATGGCGGCTTCGGTACCGGACACGGCGGACGGGTACGACATCAATGTCGCCCTCGGCGCTTGCGCGCGCGCCGAACGGGCCGCCCTCAACCAGATCTATGCCCGCGAAGCCGCGCAGATGCTCGGCGTCGCCCGCCGCATGCTGCGCCGGCAGGCGCTGGCGGAAGAAGCGGTGCACGACACCTTCGTGCTGGTCTGGCGCCAAGCGGGCGGTTTCGACCCCGCGCGCGGCACCGGGCGCACCTGGATCTATGCCATTCTGCGCAACCGCTGCCTCAATATCCTGCGTGGCGAGAAGCGCACCGATCTGATCGCGGACTACGAGCCGTTCCATCTGGTGAGCGAGGACGAGGGGCCGGAAGGCGCGCTGCTGCGCCTCTGCGAGACCAGCCGCCTGCGCGCCTGCCTCGACCGCCTCGACCCTGCCCGCCGCACGGCCATCGTGCTGGCCTATGCGAACGGCCTGACCCATGGCGAACTCGCCGGCCGCTTCGCGGTGCCGCTCGGGACGATGAAATCCTGGATCCGCCGCTCGCTCTTGGTGTTGAAGGAGTGCCTGGCATGAGCGGGCAGGCTTTCCCCCCGGAGGAGTTCGACCGCCTCGCCGCCGAGCATGTGCTGGGCCTGCTGGACGCGCCGGAAGAGACATTGGCCGAGCGCCTGCTCGCCAGCGATCCCGAATTCCGCGCCAGGGTGGAGGATTGGCGGCAGCGCTTCGCAGAGCTGGATTCCACCGCCATGCCGGTGGAGGCGCCGGAAACCTTGCTGGCCCGCATCTCCGCCACCCTCGACGCCGCGCCCGCCGCGCCCGACCTGCCGCCGGCGGTGGACCGGGCGCGAACCGAGGCGTTCGCGCCCACTTCCGCGTCCTCCGCCTCCGGGCCCGCAGCATTGCCGGCGCGCCCGCCTCTCCCCGCGCCCCCGCTTGTGCCGGACCCAGCCTCCGCCCTTTCCGCGCTCTGGCGCAGCCTGCGCTTCTGGCGGTTCGCCGGCTTTGCCGGCGCGGCGGCGAGCGTATTGCTGGTGGCCGGCATCGTGCTTGGTCCGCTCGGCCGAGCGCCGGCGCCCACCTTCGTGGCGGTTCTCATGGGGCCGCAGGGCCAGCCCGCCGCCGTGGTCAACGCCTTCGCGGACGGCACGGCGGAATTGATTCCGATCCAGAATATCGATGTGCCCGAGGACCGCGCCCTGGAGGTGTGGACCTTGTGGGATCCGGCGCGCGGGCCGGTCTCGATCGGGCTGAGCGACCGCACGCGCACCATCCGACTCAATCTGCGCGACCTGCCGCGCACGGCGCCGAACCAATTGTTCGAGATTTCGCTGGAGCCGCGCGCCGGCTCGCCCACCGGCCGCCCCACCGGCCCGGTGCTCATGAAGGGCACGACCAGCCTCGCCTTGTGACGGGCGGCGCTGGTCGCCCGCTGCCTGTCCTCAGCCGCGCGGGCGGGGATTGGGCCGCCGCGCCCGCGCCTTGGTCGCGCCGCCGGAGCGTTTGGTTTTCCCGGCCGGGGCTTCGCCAGGGGCCTTTTGCGCCGCGCCGGTCTTCGCTGCGGCTTTCTTTTCCGCGCCCTTCTTCTCGGGCTTGGCCTTTGCTCCCACCGTAGCGGCGGCTTGCCGCGCCGCTTTTGCCTGTGCGGGAGCCCCCCGGCTGGGCGCCCGGGTGGCGGGCGCACCGGGCAAGGCGTCGCCTTTGCTGGCCTTGGCTGCTGGCGGCTTGGTGTTCGGCGACTTGGTGTCTGGCGACTTGGCGTCTCGCGACTTGGCCTCCCGCGACTTGGCTGCTGCCGGCTTGGCTGCCGACGGCTTGGCCGTGCGGCCCGCCCCGCGCTTTGCCGCCGCGCCATCGTTGGTCTCTTGCGGTGCGCGCGCCCAGCCGCGCTCGGGAATGCCGATGTCGCTGCGCTTCAAGAGATAGTCGAGCCCGCCGACGCGATACCAGCGATAGCCGTAGCCTTCGAGATAGATGCAGTGCCGCCCGCGCGCGTCGGCGGCGCTGTGGCTGTCGGCGAGCACATCCACCAGCCGCGTGCCCTGCGCGCCTTGCCCCACGTCCACTTCCACCTCCAGCGGCGAGCGCGAGAGATTGAGCACCGTAAGCACCGAATTGTTGCGCCAATCGTAGCGGAGCGCGAGCACCGCCGGATTGCCGGTTTCCAGCACCGTGAAATCGCCCCAGCCGATTTCCGGCATCTCCATGCGCATGCGGATCATGCGCTCCATCCAGTTGAGGAAGGAATTGGGATCGCGCCGCTGCTCCGCGACATTCACATGGGCATAGCCATAGGGCCCCTCGCTGATCACCGGCAGCAGCGGCGTGTCGCTCTTGGTGAAGCCGCCCTGCGGCTCGGTGGACCATTGCATGGGCGTGCGCGCGCCGTTGCGCTCGGGCAGGGAGAGGTCGTCGCCCATGGCGATCTCGTCGCCATAGCGCAGCACCGGGGTGCCGGGCAGCGAGAACATCAGGCAATAGGCAAGTTCCAGCCGCGCCCGGTCGCCGTCCAGCATCGGCGCGAGCCGGCGACGGATTCCCCGGTCGTAAAGCTGCATGTCCTTCTCCGGCCCGAAGGCGGCGAAGACCTCGGCCTGCTCGTCCTTGGAAAGGCGGCCGAGGTCCAGCTCGTCGTGATTGCGCAGGAACTGGCCCCATTGGGCGGTGGCGGGACGCGCCTTGGTGGCCTGCAACGCGGTTTTCAGTGGACCGGAATCGGCGGCGGCGAGGGCGTAGAAAGAGGATTGGTTGACCTGGAAATTGAACATCATGTGCATGCGGTCGCCATCGCGGCCGAAATAGTCGAAATTCACTTCCGGCAGCACATTTGCCTCGGCCAGGACGATGCAATCGCCCTTCCGCCATTGCAGGAATTCGCGGAAGGTGCGCAGCAGATCGAAGCGTTCCTTTGGCTTGGTCACGCCGGCGCCCTTCTCGGCGATCACGAACGGCACCGCATCCATCCGGAAGCCGCTGACCCCGAGCTCGATCCAAAATCCCATGATCTTCAGGATTTCCGCCACCACCTGCGGGTTCTGGGTATTGAGATCCGGCTGGAAATCGTAGAAACGGTGGAAGTAATAGGCACCAGCCTCTTTATTCCGGGTCCAGGTGCTCTTCTGCACGCCGGGAAACACCATGCCCGTGTCGGCGTTCTTCGGCTTGGTCTTCGACCAGACATACCAGTCCCGATACATGGAATTGGGATCCGCGCACGCCTGCTTGAACCAGGGGTGTTCGTCGGACGTGTGGTTCACGACGAGGTCGATCAGCACCCGCATGCCGCGCTGCTTGGCGGCGTGGGTGAATTCCACGAAATCCCCGAGCGTGCCGTAGCGCGGATCGACGCTGTAATAATCGCTGATATCATAGCCGTCGTCGCGGCACGGGGATTGCTGGAACGGCGCCAGCCACACCGCCGTCACGCCCAGCCCGTGCAGATAATCCAGGCGCCGCATGAGGCCGGGAAAATCGCCGATCCCGTCACCATTGGAATCCATGAACGTGCCGACATTGAGGGAATAAAGAACGGCGTTCTTGTACCAGAGGTCGTTGATCATGGGCGCGGGCTCCCGGGGCGCCCTGTGCGCCACACGGGCAACCGCCTCGCGGCGCGGATGGTTCCCGCGCAGACCCTTTCGGCGCACGCCATTGCCCTCGCGGCCGGTCGGTGCTAAGAACGCGCCCTTCTCACGGACGGCAACGCCGATCCAGCCGACCGGGCCGAGAGCCCGGAGGTCCCCGCCCGACAGCGCTGTGCGCCCTCGGGCGTGTTCTGCGTTGCGCCTGTTCTTGGGAAAAGCCCTTCGGCGATGAGCCGGAGATACCCGGACGGACCCATGTTCGACAGCCTTTCCGACCGCCTCGGCGGCATACTCGACAAGCTCAAGCGGCGTGGCTCCCTCACCGAGGCCGACGTCTCCGAAGCCATGCGCGAGGTTCGGCGCGCTTTGCTCGAAGCCGACGTGGCGCTCGACGTGGTGCGCGAATTCATCGACAAGGTGCGCGCCCGGGCGGTCGGGGCGGAGGTCATCAAGTCGGTGACCCCCGGCCAGATGGTGGTCAAGATCGTCCATGACGAGCTGGTGGCGGTGCTGGGTTCGGATGCCGATCCCATCGACCTGCACGCCGCAGCGCCCGTGCCCATGCTGATGGTCGGCCTCCAGGGCTCGGGCAAGACCACCACCACCGCCAAGATCGCCAAGCGCCTGACCGAGCGCGGCAAGCGGCGCGTGCTGATGGCGTCCCTCGACACCCGCCGCCCCGCCGCCATGGAGCAATTGGCCACCCTCGGCACGCAGGTCGGCGTCGCCACCTTGCCGATCGTTCCGGGCCAGAGCGCGGTGCAGATCGCCAAGCGCGCCATCGAGGCGGCGAAGTTCGGCAATTACGACGTCGTCATGCTCGACACCGCCGGCCGCGTCACGCTCGACGAAGCG
>NCEH01000018.1 GCA_002304505.1 Rhizobiales bacterium 32-66-11
GGACCGCATCTTCACCAATCTCTACGGCATCCACGACTGGGGCCTGAAGGGCGCGCTGGCGCGCGGCAATTGGGACGGCACCAAGGGCATTCTGGAAAAGGGCCGCGACTGGATCATCAATGAGATGAAGGTCTCGGGCCTGCGCGGCCGTGGCGGCGCCGGCTTCTCGACCGGCCTCAAATGGTCCTTCATGCCCAAGCAGTCCGATGGCCGCCCCCATTATCTGGTGGTGAACGCCGACGAGTCCGAGCCAGGCACCTGCAAGGACCGGGAGATCATGCGGCATGATCCGCATCTCCTGATCGAAGGGTGCCTCATCGCCTCCTTCGCCATGGGGGCGCACGCGGCCTATATCTATGTGCGCGGCGAATATGTCCGCGAGCGTGAGCAGCTCGAAGCGGCTGTCGAGCAGGCCTATGAGGCCAAGCTCATCGGCAAGGACAATGTCCACGGCTATCCTTTCGATCTCTACGTGCATCACGGCGCCGGCGCCTATATCTGCGGCGAGGAAACCGCGCTGCTGGAGAGCCTGGAAGGCAAGAAGGGCATGCCGCGGCTGAAGCCGCCATTCCCCGCCAACATGGGCCTCTATGGCTGCCCGACCACGGTCAACAACGTGGAATCGATCGCGGTGGCGCCCGACATCCTGCGGCGCGGCGCGGCCTGGTTCGCCGGCATCGGCCGTCCGAACAATGTCGGAACCAAGCTGTTCGGCATCTCCGGCCATGTGAACACGCCCTGCGTGGTCGAGGACGCCATGGGGACGCCGTTCAAGGAATTGATCGAGCGCCACGGCGGCGGCATCCGCGGCGGCTGGGACAATCTGCTCGCCATCATTCCCGGCGGCGCGTCCTGCCCGGTGATCCCGGCCGACCAGTGCGAAGACCTGATCATGGATTTCGACGGCACCCGCGCCGCCAAGTCCAGCCTCGGCACCGCCGGCATCCTGGTGATGGACAAGTCCACGGATATCGTGCGGGCGATCGCGCGCATCTCCTATTTCTTCAAGCACGAGAGCTGCGGCCAGTGCACGCCGTGCCGCGAGGGCACGGGCTGGATGTGGCGGGTGCTGAACCGCATGGCCGAAGGCCGCGCGCAGAAGCGCGAGATCGATTTGCTGCTCGAAGTGACGACCCAGATCGAAGGCCATACCATCTGCGCCCTCGGCGACGCGGCGGCCTGGCCGGTTCAGGGGCTGATCCGGCACTTCCGTCATGAGATCGAGAAGCGCATCGACCAATATGCGGCTAATCCCCATTCCGACCCGGTGCATATGCCGGTGGCGGCGGAGTGAGGCATGGCCGACGAACCGGATAGCTCCCTCTTGACGCTCGTGCGCCGGATCGACGCGCGCACCGAGCGAATGGCGGAGGATATCCATCACCTGGAAGTTCGCGTGACCGCGCTTGAGGAGGCCGTTGTGGAAAACAGTCGCCGCTTCGAACGCCTGGAACACCGCGTCGGCCGGATCGAGCGTGCGCTTGATCCGATCGATTTGCAGTAGGGACCTGTCATGGCCAAGCTGATTGTCGACGGCACCGAGGTAGACGTCCCCGCCGAATACACGCTGTTGCAGGCGTGCGAGGTTGCGGGCGTCGAAATTCCGCGCTTCTGCTTCCATGAACGCCTGTCCATCGCCGGCAATTGCCGCATGTGCCTGGTGGAAGTGAAGGGCGGCCCGCCCAAGCCGACGGCCTCTTGCGCCATGGCGGTGAAGGATCTGCGTCCGGGCCCGAACGGCGAGCCGCCGGTGGTGCTCACCAAGAGCCCCATGGTGAAGAAGGCGCGCGAAGGGGTGATGGAGTTCCTGCTCATCAACCATCCGCTGGATTGCCCGATCTGCGACCAAGGCGGCGAGTGCGATTTGCAGGACCAGGCCATGGCCTATGGCGTGGACACCTCCCGCTTCGCCGAGAACAAGCGGGCAGTGGAAGACAAGTATATTGGCCCGCTGGTGCGGACCTCCATGAACCGGTGCATCCATTGCACCCGCTGCGTGCGCTTCACCACGGAAGTTGCCGGCGCGGCGGATCTCGGCGCCATCGGGCGCGGCGAGGACATGGAAATCACCACCTATCTCGAACACGCCATGCATTCGGAATTGCAGGGCAATGTGGCCGATCTCTGCCCGGTGGGCGCGCTGACCCACAAGCCCTATGCCTTCCATGCGCGGCCCTGGGAATTGACCAAGACCGAATCCGTGGACGTGATGGACGCGGTCGGCTCTAACATCCGCATCGATACTCGTGGCCGCGAAGTGATGCGCATTCTGCCGCGCACCAACGAGGCGGTGAACGAGGAATGGATTTCCGATAAGACCCGCTACGTGTGGGACGGCCTGAAGGCGCAGCGCCTGGATCGCCCCTATGTGCGCAAGGACGGGCGTCTCGTGCCGGCCACCTGGACCGAAGCCTTCAGCGTGATCGCCGCCAGGGTGAAGGCGACCGCGCCGGCCCGCATCGGCGCGATCCTGGGCGACCTCGCCACCGTCGAGGAGGCGTTTGCGCTCAAGCAATTGTTCGACAAGCTCGGCTCGAAGAACATCGACTCCCGTCAGGACGGCGCGGCGCTCAACCCGGCTCTGGGACGTGCCAGCTATATCTTCAACGCCGGCATCGACGGAATCGAGGCGGCGGACGCGATCCTGCTCATCGGCACCGATCCGCGCCATGAGGCGAGTGTGCTGAACGCCCGTATCCGCAAGCGCTGGCGGGCCGGTGGCCTCAAGGTCGGCGTGATCGGCCCGCGCGTGGACCTGACCTATCCTTATGAATATCTTGGGGCCGGCCCCGAGACGCTGGCTGAGCTGGCCGGCTCCGGCACCTTCGCCGAGGCGCTGAAGGCGGCCGAGCGGCCGCTGGTGATCGTGGGGCAGGGGGCTGTCGCCCGGCCCGACGGTGCTGCGGTGCTTTCGCTCGCGGCCCGCGTGGCGGTCGCCGTCGGCGCGGTGAAGGAGGGCTGGAACGGCTTTGCGGTCCTGCACACGGCGGCCTCCCGCGTCGGTGCGCTCGATGTGGGCGTGGTTCCGGGCGAAGGCGGTCTCGATGTGGCGGGCATGACTGCCGCCGGCGCGCTGGACGTGGCCTTCCTGCTGGGTGCGGACGAAGTGGATGTGGCGCCCGGCGCCTTCGTCATCTATCTCGGCACCCACGGTGATCGCGGCGCCCACCGGGCGGATGTGATCCTGCCGGGCGCGGCTTATCCGGAAAAATCCGGCATTTACGTCAATACCGAAGGGCGACCCCAGTTCGCCAATCGCGCGGCCTTCCCGCCGGGCGATGCGCGCGAGGATTGGGCGGTGCTGCGGGCCCTGTCCGAGGTGATCGGCCATAAGCTGCCCTACGACACGCTTCTGGCCCTGCGCGCGGCGCTGGTCGCGGCCTATCCGCACCTCGGCCGGCTGGATCAGGTGGAGCCGGCAGACGCCGGGTCCATCGCCGCGCTTGCAGGCCTGGGCGGAACGGCGGACAAGGGCGCGTTCGTCTCCACCATTGGTGATTTCTTCCTGACCAACCCGATCGCGCGGGCCTCCGCGGTGATGGCGGAATGCTCGAAACTGCGGCTCGGCAGCGATGCCGTGGCGGCGGAGTAGGACCATGGCGGTCAGAACGGGAAACAGGACATTGGGTGAGCGGGCCTCGGCCTGCTGGAAGCCGGCTGGGCATGCGCCCTGCCGGATGACGGATTGAGGGGCGGGAAGAACCCATGAGCTGGCAGGATACCCTTATCCAGGTGCTGATCATCCTCGGCGCGAGCCTCGCGCTGCTGGTGGCACTGCTGATCTTTATCGCCTTCATCCTGTTGGCGGACCGCAAGATCTGGGCGGCGGTGCAGATGCGCCGCGGCCCCAACGTGGTCGGCCCCTTCGGCCTGCTGCAATCCTTCGCCGACCTGCTGAAGTTCGTCCTCAAGGAGCCGATCATCCCGGCTGGCGCCAACAAGGGCATCTTCATCCTGGCGCCGCTGGTGAGCTGCGTGCTCGCGCTCTCCGCCTGGGCGGCCATTCCCTTGGCCTCGGGCTGGGTGATTGCCGATCTCAACATCGGCATTCTCTACATTTTCGCGATTTCCTCGCTGGGCGTGTACGGCATCATCATGGCCGGCTGGGCGTCGAACTCGAAATATCCGTTCCTGGCGGCGCTGCGCTCGGCGGCGCAGATGGTGTCCTACGAAGTGTCGATCGGCTTCGTCATCATCACGGTGCTGATGTGCGCGGGGTCGCAAAACCTCTCCGCCATCGTCGAGGCGCAGAACGGCCGGCTGGGCTTGCTCAACTGGTATTTCCTGCCGCTGCTGCCGATGTTCGTGATCTTCCTGGTGTCGGCGCTCGCGGAAACCAACCGCCCGCCGTTCGACCTGGTGGAAGCGGAATCCGAGCTCGTCGCCGGCTTCATGGTGGAATATTCCTCCACCCCCTACCTGCTGTTCATGCTGGGCGAATACGTGGCGATCATGACCATGTGCGCCCTCGGCACGATCCTGTTCCTCGGGGGCTGGCTCTCGCCGCTGCCGTTCGCCCCCTTCACCTGGGTGCCGGGGATCGTCTGGTTCGTGCTGAAGCTGTGCTTCATGTTCTTCCTGTTCGCCATGGCGAAGGCGATGGTGCCGCGCTATCGCTACGACCAGCTGATGCGGCTCGGCTGGAAGATCTTCCTGCCGATCTCTTTGGTGGCCGTGGTGGTGGTGGCGAGCGTCCTTCACTTCACCGGGACGGCGCCCCAATGATCGAGCCCTGTTTCCCTTCATTCGGCCGCGTCGGCGCGGCGGGAGCGATGTCATGAAACTGGATCAAGCGGCCCGCGCCGTTTTCCTCACCGAGTTTCTCTCGGGTTTTGTGCTCGCCATGCGCTATTTCTTTGCGCCCAAGGCGACCATCAACTACCCGTTCGAGAAGAACCCCATCTCGCCGCGCTTCCGGGGCGAGCATGCGTTGCGCCGCTATCCCAACGGGGAAGAGCGTTGCATCGCCTGCAAATTGTGCGAGGCCATCTGCCCCGCCCAGGCCATCACCATCGAAGCCGGCCCGCGCCGCAACGACGGCACCCGCCGCACGACGCGTTATGACATCGACATGGTGAAGTGCATCTATTGCGGCTTCTGCCAGGAAGCCTGCCCGGTGGACGCCATTGTCGAGGGGCCGAACTTTGAGTTCGCGACCGAGACCCGCGAGGAATTGTACTACGACAAGGAACGCCTGCTCGCCAATGGCGACCGGTGGGAGCGCGAGATCGCGCAGTCCATCGCGCAGGACGCGCCTTATCGGTGAGTGACAGGGTTCGCCCGCTTCTGGCGGGCGGTGAGGGTTGGGGCTGAGGGGGCGCGCGTCCTGCGGGCACCCGAGACAGTGGACTAATGTGATGGGTACGGGCTATCGACGGGCCGGCCGCCACGCGCGGCCGCATAGGATCGGCGCCGTGGCGCCGCGGAGAGGGGAGCTCGGCGCATGAGTGTCGCGGCAGTATTTTTCTATCTCTTCGCCGGCGTCCTGGTGGCGTCGGCCTTCATGGTTATCTCCTCCCGCAACCCGGTCCATTCGGTCCTGTTCCTCATTTTGTGCTTCGTCAATGCGGCGGGCCTGTTCATCCTGATCGGCGTTGAGTTCCTCGCCCTGATCCTGGTGGTGGTCTATGTCGGCGCGGTGGCGGTGCTATTCCTTTTCGTCGTGATGATGCTGGACGTGGACTTCGTCGAGCTGCGGCAAGGGTTCCTGCAATATCTGCCTGTGGGCGCGCTGGTGGGCGTGGTGTTCCTGGTGGAGCTGATCCTGGTGGTGAGCACCTGGGCGACCGCGCCCGCGGTGGCGCAATTCCCGAAGGCGGCGGCCGTCGGCGGCGCGGCGATCAGCAACACCAAGGCGCTCGGTCTCGTGCTCTACACCGATTATGTCTATTTCTTCGAGGCCTCGGGCATGGTGCTGCTCGTCGCCATGATCGGCGCCATCGTGCTCACGCTGCGCCACAAGGTGAACGTGAAGCGCCAGAACGTCTCCGCCCAGGTTGCCCGTACGCCCGAGACCGCGATGGAAGTGGTCAAGGTGCGCCCGGGCCAGGGCATCTAGGAGGGAAAGATGGACATTTCGCTTTCCCACTATCTCACGGTCGCGGCGATCCTGTTCACGCTGGGCACGCTCGGCATCTTCCTCAACCGGAAGAACGTGATCGTCATCCTGATGTCGGTGGAGCTGATCCTGCTCGCCGTGAACATCAATCTGGTCGCCTTCTCCGCTTTCCACGGCAGCATTGTCGGCCAGGTGTTCGCGCTCCTGGTGCTGACCGTCGCTGCCGCCGAGGCGGCCATCGGGCTCGCCATCCTCGTGGTGTTCTACCGCAACCGCGGTTCGATCGCCGTCGAGGACATCAATGCCATGAAGGGCTGAGGCCATGTATCAGGCGATCGTCTTTCTCCCCCTCATCGGCTTTCTCATCGCCGGTCTTTTCGGCCGCGTGCTCGGCGCGCGCCCGGCGGAAATCATCACCACCGCGTTTCTGTTCATCTCCTGCGCGCTCGCCTGGGTGGCCTTCTTCCAGGTGGGCTTCGGCGGGCACGATGCGCACGTGCAGGTGATGCGCTGGATCCATGTGGGCGATCTCAAGATCGACTGGGCGTTCCGCATCGACACCATGACGGTGATCATGCTGATCGTCGTGACCACGGTGTCCTCGCTGGTCCACCTCTATTCCATCGGCTACATGCACGAGGATCCGAGCCGCCAGCGTTTCTTCGCTTATCTGTCCCTGTTCACCTTCGCCATGCTGATGCTGGTGACGGCGGACAATCTGGTCCAGCTGTTCTTCGGTTGGGAGGGCGTGGGCCTCGCCTCCTACCTCCTGATCGGCTTCTGGTATGAGAAGCCCTCGGCGAATGCGGCGGCCATGAAGGCCTTCGTGGTGAACCGCGTCGGCGACTTCGGCTTCATGCTCGGCATTTTCGCCGTGTTCGTGATGACCGGCTCGGTCACGTTCGACGCGGTGTTCGCCCAGGCGCCTTCGCTGGTCGGCAAGAGCATCAATTTCCTCGGCCATGCCTGGGATGCGCCGACGGTGATCGCCCTGCTGCTGTTCGTCGGCGCCATGGGCAAGTCGGCCCAGTTCCTGCTCCACACCTGGTTGCCGGACGCGATGGAGGGGCCGACCCCGGTGTCCGCCCTCATCCATGCCGCGACCATGGTGACGGCCGGGGTGTTCATGGTGGCGCGCATGTCGCCCATCTTCGAGCTCTCGCACACCGCCCTGAGCGTTGTGATGCTGGTGGGTGCCACGACCGCGATGTTCGCGGCCACGGTCGCCCTGGTGCAAAACGACATCAAGAAGGTGATCGCCTATTCCACTTGTTCCCAGCTCGGCTACATGTTCGTGGCCATGGGGGCGGGGGCCTATTCGGTCGGCATCTTCCACCTGTTCACCCATGCCTGCTTCAAGGCGCTGCTGTTCCTCTGCGCCGGCTCGGTCATCAATGCGATGCACCACGAGCAGGACATGCGCCACATGGGTGGGCTCTATAAGAAGATTCCCTTCACCTATGCGATGATGCTGATCGGGACGCTGGCGATCACGGGCTTTCCGTTCCTCGCGGGCTATTATTCCAAGGACGCGATCATCGAGGCCGCCTGGGCCAGCGACAACAGCTTCGCGCTCTACGGCTGGGTGATGACCGTGGCGGCCGCCGCGCTCACTTCCTTCTATTCCTGGCGCCTCGTGTTCATGACCTTCCACGGTCATCCCCACGACCACCATCATTACGAAAACGCCCACGAATCTCCGCTGGCGATGACCATTCCGCTCGGCGTCCTCGCCGTCGGCTCGGTGTTTGCCGGCATGGTGTTCTATGGCGATTTTGTCGGCCACCACGTGCAGGACTTCTTCCGTCAATCCATCTTCATGGGCGCGGAAAATCACATCCTGCACGAGATGCACGATATCCCCGGCTGGGCGGCCTATGCGCCCACCGTCATGATGGCGCTGGGTTTCCTCGTCGCCTATTGGTTCTATGTGCTCGATCCGTCGGTGCCGGTGGCGCTCGTCCGCAGCCAGGACGCGCTGTATCAGTTCCTGCTGAACAAATGGTACTTCGACGAAATCTACAATTTCATCATCATCCGCCCCGTTCTGTGGATCGGCCGCGTGCTCTGGAAGCAGGGTGACGGCCGCATCATCGACGGTCTGGGGCCGGACGGGATTTCCGCCCGCGTGCTGGACGTGACCGCCTCGGTCGTGCGTCTGCAAAGCGGCTATCTCTATCACTATGCCTTCGTGATGCTGATCGGCGTCGCCGCCTTCATCACTTGGTTCATGTTCGCCGGAGTGTGACGATGACCACATGGCCCATCCTCTCCGTCGTCACCTTCCTGCCTTTGGTGGGAGCGCTGTTCATCCTGGTGGTCCGGGGTGACGATGTGGTGTCCGCCCGCAATGCCCGCTGGGTGGCGCTGTGGACGACGCTCGTCACCTTCATTGTCTCCCTGCTGCTGCTGCCGGGCTTCGACTCCAAGGCGGCAGGCTTCCAGTTCGTCGAGAAGCATCCCTGGCTGGGCGATGTCGCCGCCTATCACATGGGTGTCGACGGCATCTCCCTCCCGCTGGTGATCCTCACCACCTTCCTCATGCCGTTCTGCATCCTGGCGAGCTGGGAGAGCGTGAAGAAGCGGGTGAAGGAATATATGATCGCGTTCCTGGTGCTGGAGACCTTGATGGTCGGCACCTTCTGCGCGCTCGATCTGGTTCTGTTTTACTTCTACTTCGAAGCTTCGCTGATCCCGATGTTCCTCATCATTGGCATCTGGGGTGGCCCGCGGCGTATTTACGCGAGCTTCAAGTTCTTCCTCTATACGCTTGCGGGTTCGGTGCTGCTGATGCTCGCCATCATGGCGATCTACTGGCAGGCCGGCACCACTGACGTGCCGACCCTGATGACCCACGGCTTCCCGGTTGGGATGCAGACCTGGCTCTGGCTGGCCTTCTTCGCCTCGTTCGCTGTGAAGATGCCCATGTGGCCGGTGCACACCTGGCTGCCCGACGCGCACGTGGAAGCGCCGACGGCCGGCTCGGTGATCCTGGCGGGCGTGCTGCTGAAGATGGGCGGCTACGGCTTCATCCGCTACTCGCTGCCCATGTTCCCGGATGCCTCGCATCTGTTCGCGCCGCTGGTGTTCACGCTGTCAGTGGTTGCCATCATCTACACCTCGCTGGTGGCGCTGGTGCAGACCGACATCAAGAAGCTGATCGCCTATTCTTCCGTGGCGCACATGGGCTTCGTCACCATGGGCCTGTTCGCGATGAACGAGCAGGGGCTCCAGGGCGCCATGTTCCTCATGATCTCGCACGGCTTTGTCTCGGGCGCGCTGTTCCTCTGCGTCGGCGTCATTTACGACCGCATGCATACCCGCGATATCTCGGCCTATGGCGGGCTGGTGAAGCGCATGCCGCTTTATGCGACCGCCTTCATGATCTTCACCATGGCCAATGTGGGCCTGCCGGGCACCTCTGGGTTCGTCGGCGAATTCCTCACCATGCTGGCGGCGTTCGAGCGCAACAGCTGGATTGCGTTCTTCGCGGCGACGGGCGTGATCTTCTCGGCCGCCTATGCCCTGTGGCTGTACTGGCGCGTGATCTTCGGGCCGCTTGAAAAAGACAATCTCAAAGGCATCCTCGATCTCAGCCCGCGCGAGATTGCCATCCTCGTTCCGCTCGTGGTGATCACCATTCTGTTCGGCTTCTGGCCGGCGCCGATCCTGGACATGACGTCCACGGCGGTGAATGCGGTGGTTGCCCGTACCGATACTGTCGCGTCGGCGGTGAAGACCGCCACGCTGATGTTCAGCTTCTGACCCGAGGTCGCCCGATGTCGTCCCTGCCTCCGCTCGGCGCCGTTCTTCCCGAAGTCACGCTCGCCGTTTCGGCGATCGTGCTGCTGCTGGTCGGTGCGATCCGCGGTGAAGCGGCCGCCAATCTGGTGAACGGCCTCGCCATCGCGGTGCTGGCCGCCGCCGGCATCCTGGTGCTGGTTGCGCCGCACACTGCCGTCTCGGCGTTCGGCGGCAGCCTCGTGATCGATGATTTCAGCCGCTTCATGAAAGCGCTCGCCATCCTCGGCGCCCTGGTATCGCTGATCTTGTCGGTGCATTGGCTGAACCGTGAGCGGCAGAGCAAGTTCGAATATCCGGTGCTCATCCTCATCGCCACGCTCGGCATGTGCATGCTGGTCTCGGCCGGGGATCTGATCGCGCTGTATCTCGGCCTCGAGCTGATGAGCCTCTCGCTTTATGTGGTGGCCGCCTACAATCGGGACTCGGTGCGCTCCACCGAGGCGGGCCTGAAGTATTTCGTTCTCGGCGCTTTGTCCTCCGGCATGCTGCTCTACGGCGCCTCGCTGATCTATGGCTTCACCGATTCGGTGAATTTCGGCGCCATCGCCGCTGCGGCCACGACGCCGACCATCGGGCTGGTGTTCGGTATCGTGTTCCTGTTCGCCGGCCTGTGCTTCAAGGTCTCCGCCGTGCCGTTCCACATGTGGACGCCCGACGTCTATGAAGGCGCGCCGACCCCGGTGACGACCTTCTTCGCCACTGCTCCGAAAGTGGCCGCCATGGCTGTGTTCCTGCGGGTTGCCACCGAAGCCTTCCCGCATATCACCCATTCCTGGCAGCAGATCATCGCCTTCGTATCCATCGCCTCGATGGTGCTCGGCGCGTTTGCCGCCATCGGCCAGCGCAACATCAAGCGCCTGCTGGCCTATTCCTCCATCGGCCACATGGGCTTTGCCCTGGTGGGCCTTGCAGCCGCGACCCCGCAGGGCATTCGCGGCGTGCTGATCTACATGGCCATCTATGTCGCCATGACCCTGGGCAGCTTCGCCTGCGTGTTGGCCATGCGCCGCAACGGCAATGCGGTTGAGAATGTGGACGAGTTGGCCGGCCTCGCGCGGACCAATCCGATGATGGCGCTGCTGCTGGGCGGGCTGATGTTCTCGCTCGCCGGCATTCCGCCGCTGGCCGGCTTCCTGGCCAAATATTACGTGTTCCTGGCAGCGATCGAGGCGGGCCTCTACGGCCTCGCGGTGATCGGCGTGCTCGCCTCGGTGGTGGGCGCCTATTATTACCTCCGGGTGGTCAAGATCATGTATTTTGACGAGCCGGCGGAAGCCTTCGACCCCATGCCCGGTGAACTGAAGGCGGTGTTGGGCCTTTCCGGTCTGTTCACCATCTTCTATTTCGTTTATCCCTCGCCGCTGATCAACGCGGCCGGTGTGGCCGCCCGGGCACTTTTCTGAACTATGGCGGCGCAGCGTTTCCAAAGCTCCACGATTCCCATCGTCCGATTCACGGAGATCGGTTCCACCAACGCGGAAGGTCTCGCGCGGCTCGGCCGTGGCGAGGCCATGCCCGTTTGGTTGGTGGCCGACATTCAGAGCGCAGGGCGCGGGCGGCGCGGGCGGCCCTGGACGAGCGAGCTCGGCAATCTGTTTGCGACCCTGGTTCTGCCGAATCCGGCGCCGGTGGCGCATGTGGCGCAGCTTTGCTTCGTTGCCGGCCTGGCGCTGCGCGATGCCGTGCTGGCTGCCGCGCCATTGCTGACGACCGAAGGGCTCAAGCTGAAATGGCCCAATGACCTGATCCTGGACGGCGGCAAGCTTGCCGGCATCCTGGTGGAAGGCGGCACCGACGCGGCGGGGCGCCCGGCGGCGGTCATCGGGTTCGGCGTCAACTGCCTTCACCACCCCGAAGACCTGCCGTATCGGGCCACCAGCCTGGAAGCGGTGGGGGCGCCCACCGCGCCTGATCGCGTGCTGGAAGCCCTGGATCGGGCCATGGCGGTGCGCCTCAACCAATGGAATGGCGGCAACGGCTTTCCCTCGGTTCGTACCGACTGGATGCGCCATGCCCTCGCCATCGGCGATACGGTGAGCGTGCGCATCGGCGAGCGGGAAGTGACGGGACGTTTTGAGAGCATCGATGCCCGCGGCGCCATGATGTTGCGGCGGCGGGACGGAATTGCAGAGATCATCACCGCCGGCGATGTCTCCCTGCCGAAGGCGGAATGATAGGTCACATGGCGGAACAGAACGAGCTGGTCTTCGCACCCCTGGGCGGGGTGGGCGAGATCGGCATGAATCTTGGTCTTTACGGTTTCGGTCCGCGTCGCGCCCGCAAATGGCTGATGATGGACCTCGGCATGAGCTTCGCGGGGGACGAGGCGCCGGGCGTGGATCTGGTGTTGCCAGACATTCGCTTCCTGGAAAAGGAAAAGGCGAACATCGTCGGTCTCATCCTCACCCATGGCCACGAGGACCATGTCGGCGCGGTGATCGACCTGTGGCCGCGCCTCAAATGCCCGATCTACACCACGGCCTTCACCGCCGGCCTGCTGGAGGCCAAGCGCTGGGGCGAACCGGGCGCGCCGAACATTCCGGTCAATGTGGTGCGGGCGGGCGCGCGGATTTCCATCGGCCCGTTCGAGGTGGAATTCATTCCCGTCGCCCATTCAATTCCGGACAGCCATGCGGTTGCGATCCGCACGTCGCTCGGGCTGGTGCTGCATACCGGCGACTGGAAGCTTGATCCGACCCCGGTGGTGGGCTCGGTGACTGACATCGCTCGGCTGAGCGCGCTGGGTGATGAGGGCGTGCGCGCCATCATCTGCGATTCGACGAACGCCATCCGCGACGGCGTTTCGCCGTCCGAGGCCGATGTCGGGGCGACGCTGAAGGAAATCGTTGCGGCCGCCAAGCACCGCATCTGCTTCACCACATTCTCGTCCAATGTGGCACGCGTGAGGTCCATCGCCGAGGCGGCGCTGGCCGCCGATCGCGAAGTGGTGGTCGTGGGGCGCGCGATGGAGCGGGTGATCGGGGTTGCCCGCGAGCACGGCATGCTGGACGGCATTCCGCCATTTCGCGGCGCCGACGCCTACGGCTACTTGCCGCGTGACAAGGTCGTGGCGCTGCTCACCGGGTCGCAGGGCGAGCCCCGCGCGGCCTTGAGCCGGATCGCCACGGACGATCATCCCGAGATTGCCCTGTCAAAGGGTGATCTGGTGGTCTTTTCCTCCCGCACCATTCCCGGCAATGAGAAGGTGGTGAACACCGTCATCAACGGCCTGGTGAAGCGCGGCGTGCGGGTGATGACCGATCGCGACGCCCTGGTTCACGTCTCCGGCCATCCGCGCCGGGGGGAGCTGGAGCAGATGTACGGCTGGGTGCGCCCGCAGGTCTCCATACCCGTGCATGGTGAGCCCCTGCATCTGGCCGAGCATGCCGCCCTCGCGCGTCGCCTGGGTGTGCCGGAAGTGGTGAATTGCTACGACGGCAATGTCATTCGTCTTGCGCCGGGTCCGGCCGAGCGCGTGGACGATATTCCTTTCGGCCGTCTTTATAAGGATGGGCGCCTGCTGGTGGCCGATACCGCCCAGACCATCCCGGAGCGCCGGCGCCTCGGTTTCGTGGGCGTGGTCTCGGTGGCTCTGGCGGTGGACCAGAAGGGGGCCCTCGTTGGGGAACCCGCGCTGGAACTGACCGGCATTCCCGAGCGCGGGGAGGGCGGCATCGACATGCTCGATCACGTGTTCGACACGGTGGTGGCGACCATGAACGGCCTGCCACGGGCCCGCCGCCGCGATCCCGACGCCCTCGCCGAGACCATTGAACGCGCGGTGCGGTCTGCGGTGAATGGCCTGTGGGGCAAAAAGCCGGTTTGCCACGTGCATATTCTCGAAGTTTGATAGGACCCTGCGACGTGTCAGGCGGGTCCGCGGCTCAACGGTGCTTCAGGAGGGGTTCATGATCGGCCGGCTCAATCATGTGGCCATTGCGGTGCGCGACATTGCGGCGGCCTCCGCCCTCTATCGCGACACGCTCGGGGCGGATGTCTCCGAGATCGTGCCGCAGCACGAGCATGGCGTGAGCACGGTGTTCATCAACCTGCCCAACACCAAGATCGAACTGCTGGAGCCCCTCGGCGCGGATTCGCCGATTTTGAAGTTCCTGGAACGCAATCCCGACGGTGGCATCCACCACATCTGCTACGAGGTCGAGGATATCCTCGCGGCGCGCGAGCAGCTGAAGGCGACGGGCGCGCGGGTGCTCGGCACCGGGGAGCCGCGAATCGGCGCCCACGGCAAGCCGGTGCTGTTCCTGCACCCGAAGGATTTCAACGGGACGCTGGTGGAGCTGGAACAGGCGTGAGGACGCGAAGCGCGTGAAGATCGGATCGGTACTCGCCATCTATTTCATCGTCTGGTGGACGGTGCTGTTCGCCATTCTTCCGTTCGGCGTGCGGTCGCAGGCAGAGGCGGGTGACGTGGATCCAGGCACCGATCCCGGCGCGCCGATGCGGCCTTTCCTGATGCGCAAGGTGGCGGCAACCACACTGGTCGCGGCCATCGTCACGTTCGGGCTGTTCTATATCGTGATGAACGGCATCCTTACGCTGGAGGATTTCCCCATGCCGTTCAGCACCAGCGACGAGTGAATGGCCGGGCGCCGGAAGAGTCGTCCGGTGCCGGAGATTCGGGAAGCTGATCTTCGGGGAAGGGGGCTGACCCCGCGGATGAAAAAAGAAAGGCGAGACCGAGGTCTCGCCTTTTTCTCGTTTTAATGCACCTTATTCTGGTTCGCCGCGGGTGCAGCCGCTCGATCCTTCAGTGCTGCCGTTCCCGAATTGCGCGCGCCATCTTTGACGGTCGTCGGTCGGCTTGTTGTTGATGATCCTCCCGAGACCCGGACCCTCCCCATCGCGCCGCTTGGGCGCAATGGCGGTCCCCTTTCTTTTGGCGTGCTCAAAGTAGAACAAGATTTACGCCTTTGTCATCCTTGCGCCGCAATAGATCATTTGTTGCGTCGCAGCACGGATGCGGGCGGGGCGGGCTTGTATTTTGCCAACCGTTCCGCTTTCTCTCCGCCACGCTTTTGAAACGTCCAGCCGCAGAGTTATCCAGATGCGCTTGTCCCGCTATTTTCTGCCCATCCTTCGTGAAGTTCCGAAGGAGGCGGAGATCGTTTCGCACCGGCTCATGCTGCGCGCCGGCATGGTGCGGCAGGAGAGCGCGGGCATCTATGCCTGGCTGCCGCTCGGTCACCGGGTGCTGACCAAGATCTGCAACATCATCCGCGAAGAGCAGAACCGCGCCGGCGCCAATGAAATGCTTATGCCGACCATCCAGTCGGCGGACCTGTGGCGCGAGAGCGGGCGCTATGACGACTACGGCAAGGAGATGCTGCGCATCCGCGACCGTCACGATCGCGAGATGCTGTTCGGCCCGACCAATGAGGAAATGGTCACCGAAATCGTGCGGGCCTATGTGAAATCCTACAAGAGCCTGCCTCTCAACCTTTACCATATCCAGTGGAAGTTCCGCGACGAGGTGCGCCCGCGCTTCGGCGTTTACCGCTCGCGCGAGTTTTTGATGAAGGATGCCTATTCCTTCGACCTCGATGCGGAAGGTGCCCGCCATTCCTACAACAAGATGTTCGTCGCCTATTTGCGCACCTTCTCGCGGATGGGGCTGAAAGCGATTCCCATGGTGGCCGATACCGGGCCGATCGGCGGCAATCTCTCGCATGAATTCATCATTCTCGCCTCCACCGGCGAGAGCGAGGTGTTCTGCCATGCCGATTATCTGGATCTCGCCCCCCCGGCCGCCGACATGAATTTCGATGACGCGGCCCAGCTCCAGGGCGTGTTCGACCAGTGGACGAAGCTCTACGCCGCGACCTCGGAAAAGCATGACGAAGCCGCGTTTGCCGCGATCCCCGAGGCGCGCCGCATGGCCGCGCGCGGCATCGAGGTGGGGCACATCTTCTATTTCGGCACCAAATATTCCGATCCCTTCGGCGCCAAGGTGCAGGGGCCGGACGGGGCCGAGCATCCGATCCACATGGGCTCCTACGGCATCGGCCCGTCGCGGCTGGTGGCGGCGATGATCGAAGCCTCGCACGACGAGAACGGCATCATCTGGCCGGATGCGGTGGCGCCGTTCCAGGTGGGCATCCTCAACCTCAAGGTGGGCGATGCCGCAGTCGATGGCGCCTGCGCCGAGCTTTACGCAAAGCTCACCGCCAGCGGGGTCGACGTGCTCTATGACGATACCGAGGAGCGGGCAGGGGCGAAATTCGCCACCGCCGATCTCATTGGCCTGCCCTGGCAGATCTTGGTTGGGCCCAAGAGCCTCGCCGAGGGCAAGGTCGAACTGAAGCGCCGCTCCGACGGCTCGCGCGAACTCATGTCCATCGCGGACGCCTATGAAAGGCTCAAGAAATGACGGGAGGCCAGCGCATGGCTCCAGCTTCTGCGGCCCGCTCGGAAGAACCGACGGGCACGCGGCCGTTCTCGGCCTTCGAGTGGATGCTGTCCCTGCGCTATTTGCGGGCGCGCCGCAAAGAAGGCTTCATCTCGGTCATTGCTGGATTCTCGTTCCTCGGCATCGTGCTCGGCGTGGCGACGCTGATCATCGTGATGGCGGTGATGAACGGCTTCCGGCAAGAATTGCTCGGCAAGATCCTCGGCCTCAACGGACATCTGCTGGTACAGCCGCTGGAAACGCCGCTCACCGATTACATCGCGGTGGCGGACCGGATCGCCAAGCTCAACGGCGTGCGTCTTGCCGTGCCGCTGGTGGAAGGGCAGGCCCTTGCCTCCTCGCCCTATAATGCCAGCGGCGTTCTGGCGCGCGGCCTCTCGGAAAAGGACCTGCGCGGCCTGCCCTCGATCGCGAACAATATTCGCCAGGGCAGCCTGGAAGGGTTCGACCAGGGGCAGGGGGTGGCGATCGGCAAGCGGCTCGCCGACCAATTGGCCCTACGCGCCGGCGACAACATCACGCTGGTGGCGCCACGCGGGGCGGTGACGCCCATGGGCACCTCGCCGCGCATCAAGGTCTATAAGATCGCGGCGGTGTTCGAGATTGGCATGTCGGAATACGACAGCGCCTTTCTGTTCATGCCGCTGCCGGAAGCGCAGGCCTATTTCAACCGCCCCAACGATGTGAACGCCATCGAGGTCTATATCGACAATCCCGATGACGTGGCGATCCTCAAGCCGGCGATCCAGGCGGCGGCGGGGCGGCCGGTCTATCTGGTGGACTGGCGGCAGCGCAACGCCACCTTCTTCAATGCGCTCCAGGTCGAGCGCAACGTGATGTTCCTCATCCTCACGCTGATCGTGCTCGTGGCCGCGCTGAACATCGTGTCGGGCCTCATCATGCTGGTGAAGGACAAGGGGCGCGACATCGCGGTGTTGCGCACCATGGGCGCGACGCAAGGGGCGATCATGCGCGTGTTCCTCATCACCGGCGCGAGCATCGGCGTGGTGGGCACGATGGTGGGTCTGGGGCTCGGGGTCCTGGTGTGCCTGAACATCGAGGAAATCCGCCGCTTCATCTCCTATCTCACGTCCACGGAGCTGTTCTCGCCGGAGCTATATTATCTCAGCCGCCTGCCGGCGGAGATGAATGCCGGGGAAACAACCTCGGTCGTGGTCATGGCGCTTGTGCTGTCGCTGCTCGCCACCCTTTATCCCTCCTGGCGGGCCGCGCGGCTCGATCCGGTGGAAGCGTTGAGATACGAGTGATGGCGATTTCTCCCTTCCAGACAGAGCCCAATCCGGCCGCCCTTGCGCTTGCCGGCGTGGGGCGGCGCTACGTCCAGGGCGCGGGCACCATCGAGGTGCTGCGCGGGGCGGATCTCGTGGTCGAGCGCGGCCAGTCGGTGGCGCTGGTGGCGCCTTCGGGCTCGGGCAAATCCACACTTCTGCATATGGCGGGCCTGCTGGAGCATCCCGACGAGGGCGAGGTCTTCATCGACGGGCAGCCCACGGTGAAGCTGCCCGACCGCGAGCGCACCCGCATGCGGCGGGTGCATGTGGGCTTCGTCTATCAATCCCATAATCTGCTGGCGGAATTCTCGGCGCTGGAAAACGTGATGATGCCGCAGATGATCCGCGGCCTGTCAAAGAAGGACGCTGCCGCACGGGCGAAGGATCTGCTGAGCTATCTCGGCCTCGGCCATCGCCTGGTGCATCGCCCGTCGGAGCTGTCCGGCGGCGAACAGCAGCGCGTGGCCATCGCCCGCGCGCTCGCCAATGCGCCGCGCCTGCTGCTGGCGGACGAGCCGACCGGCAATCTCGATCCCAAGACCTCGGACCATGTGTTCTCCGCTCTCGCCGAACTGGTCCATGCCACCGGAGTCGCGGCCATCATCGCCACGCATAATCTGCAATTGGCGGCGCGCATGCACCGGCGCGTGACCGTGATCGACGGGCGGATCGTTGAGCTGGACTAGGCACTTCGCGCAAAATGTTTCACGTGAAACAATAGCTTAGCGCGGAGTAATTTCTGTTTAGGGGCTCATCTCAGTGCTCGTCGGCCCGATGAAAGCGCGATTTCGGTGAAAGTTCGGCGCCGATTTCGGCCACGCGCCGCCTCACCCGGGACTGGCCTTTGCTCCGGCGGGTCGCGCCGCGCGGCGGGTCAGCGCAGGGCGACCAGGATGGCGCCGGCGGCGATCAGCGCGACGCCCGCCCAATTCACGAGCGAGAGGCGCTCGCCGAGGAACAGGGCGCCGAACACGGCGACCATCACCACGCTCAGCTTGTCGAGCGGCGCCACCTGGCCAGCCTCGCCGATCTGCAGGGCGCGGAAATAACACAGCCAGGACGCGCCCGTGGCCGCGCCCGAAAGCACGAGGAACAGCCAGGTTTTGGAGGAAATGGTGTCGAGCGGCTGCCAGGCGTTCCCCGCGACGACCATCAGCGTGATGATGGCGAGAATGACGATCGTGCGGATGAGGGTTGCCAGATCGCTGTGAACGGCGCTGACCCCCACTTTGCCGAAGATGGCGGTGAGCGCCGCGAATAGGGCGGCTCCAAGCGCCCAGAACTGCCAGCTGCCGATGAAGCCCCGCATGGTGATGCCCCGTTCAGGAAAAGCGCGGGGAACTGTCGTGGATCGCGCGTTCGAGGCAAATGGAAAGTTGAACTTGCTCCGGCTCGCGGGGCGTCCCATCTGGGGTACAATACGACATTGCGACTCGTGCGCGGCGTCCGCGCGTCGCCCCCTGGAAGATCCATGCGCACTCCCGGCTTCGTCCATCTCCACGTCCATTCCTCCTATTCGCTGCTGGAGGGCGCGCTTTCGATCGGCAAGCTGGCGGACCTGGCGAAGGCCGATTCGCAGCCCGCTTTGGCGCTGACCGACACCGGCAATCTGTTCGGTGCGCTGGAATTCTCGGAGAAAATGGCGGGCGCCGGCATTCAGCCCATCATGGGATGTTCGCTGGCGGTGGACCTCGTGGAAGCGCCCGGCCCGCGCGGCGCCCTGCCGCCCAAGAAGCCGCGCCTGGTGCTGCTGGCCGCCCGCGAAATCGGCTGGCGCAACCTGATGAAGCTGGTCTCCCGCGCCTTCATGGAGACGCCGAGCGACGAGGAATCGCGCATCTCGCTCGACTGGCTGCGCGAGGCGAACGAGGGGCTCATCGCGCTGACCGGCGGCCCCAACGGCCCCATCGACCGGGCGCTCGCCGGCGGGCATGGCGACCTTGCCGCCGAGCGGCTCGACATGCTGGCGCAGATGTTCGGCGACCGCCTCTATGTGGAGCTCCAGCGCCATGGCATGGAGCGCGAGCGCATCGTCGAGCCGCAATTGCTGGATCTCGCCTATTCCCGCGCGCTCCCGCTGGTGGCCGCCAACGAGCCGTTCTTCGGTTCGCACGGCGATTATGAAGCCCATGATGCCTTGGGCTGCATCGCGGAAGGCCGCGTGGTGGCCGATGGAGACCGCCCGCGCCTGACCCCGGACCATCGTTTCAAGACCCGCGAGGAAATGCTGACCCTGTTCGCCGACCTTCCCGAGGCGACGGCGAACACGGTGGAAATCGCCCAGCGCTGCGCCTATCGGGTGCGCACGGTGAAGCCGATTCTGCCGCGCTTCACCACCGGCGGCGGCGATGGCGATCCGCTCGCGGAAGAGGCGGCGGAGCTGGAGCGGCAGGCGCAGGAAGGGCTCGTCGCCCGCCTTGCCAAGCACGGCCCGGCACCGGGCCTTCAGACCGCCGTCTATGAGGAGCGCCTCGCCTACGAATTGTCCGTCATCACCAAGATGAAGTTCCCCGGCTACTTCCTTATCGTGTCGGACTTCATCAAATGGGCGAAGGCGCACGATATTCCGGTGGGACCGGGGCGTGGTTCGGGCGCCGGCTCGCTGGTGGCCTATTCGCTCCAGATCACCGACCTCGACCCGCTCCGCTTCGGCCTGCTGTTCGAGCGCTTCCTGAATCCCGATCGCGTGTCCATGCCGGACTTCGACGTGGACTTCTGCCAGGAGCGCCGCGACGAGGTGATTCATTACGTCCAGCAGCGCTATGGGCGGGCGCAGGTGGCGCAGATCATCACCTTCGGTACGCTCCAGGCGCGCGGCGTGCTGCGCGACGTCGGCCGGGTGCTGGAAATGCCCTATGGCCAGGTGGACAAGCTCTGCAAGCTGGTGCCGCAGAATCCCGCCGCGCCGGTCACGCTGAAGCAGGCGATCCACGATGAGCCGCGCTTGCAGGCCGCCCAGGCCGAGGAAGAGGTGGTCAAGCGCGCGTTCGATATCGCCGTGCGCCTGGAAGGGCTGAACCGCCATGCCTCGACCCATGCCGCCGGCATCGTGATCGGCGACCGGCCCTTGCACGAACTGGTGCCGCTGTATCGCGATCCAAAGTCCGACATGCCGGTCACCCAATATAATATGAAATGGGTGGAGCAGGCGGGCCTTGTGAAGTTCGACTTCCTCGGCCTGAAGACGCTGACCACCATCGAGAAGGCCGTGAAGCTGGTGCACCAGCGCGGCATTGATCTCGATATCTCCAAAATTCCGCTCGACGATCCCAAGACCTACGCCATGCTGGCGCGCGGCGAGACGGTGGGCGTGTTCCAGGTGGAAAGCGCGGGCATGCGCCGCGCGCTTGTGGATATGAAGGCCGACCGGGTGGAAGACCTGATCGCCCTCGTGGCGCTCTATCGTCCCGGCCCCATGGCCAATATCCCGGTCTATTGCGACTGCAAGCACGGACGCGCGGAGCCGGACTATATCCACCCCAAGCTCGAGCCCTATCTGAAGGAAACCTTCGGCGTCATCATCTACCAGGAACAGGTGATGCAGATCGCGCAGGCGCTGTCGGGCTATTCGCTCGGCGAAGCCGACCTGCTGCGCCGCGCCATGGGTAAGAAGATCCGCGCCGAGATGGAGAAGCAGCGCGAGCGCTTCGTCTCCGGCGCCGAGGAGCGCGGCGTGCCGAAGGCACAGGCCGACATGATCTTCGACCTTTTGGCCAAGTTCGCGGATTACGGCTTCAACAAATCCCACGCGGCGGCCTATGCCCTGGTCGCCTATCAGACGGCCTGGCTGAAGGCCAATTATGCGACGGAATTCCTCGCCGCCTCCATGACGCTGGACATGGGCAATACCGACAAGCTGGCGGAATTCCGCCAGGAGGCGCAGCGGCTCGGCATCGAGGTGGTGCCGCCCAATATCAATCTCTCCACCCGCGAATTCGCCGTGGTGGACGGCAAGATCATCTATGCGATGGCGGCCATCAAGGGCGTGGGCGGACATGCCGTCGACGCGCTGGTGGCGGCGCGCGCGCAGAAGCCCTTCGCCTCGCTGTCCGATTTCGCGGATCGCCTGCCGGCCAAGCTGGTCAACAAGCGCACCCTGGAAAGCCTGGTGGCGGCGGGCTGCTTCGATGTGCTGGAGAAGAACAGGGCGCGGGCCTTCGCCGCCCTCGATTCCATCGCCGCCCATGCGGCGCGCGAGGAGCAGGGGCGGGCGCTGGGCCAGAACGATATGTTCGGCTCCGGTCCGGTGAAGGCGGAACTGCCCTTGCCGGATGCCGCGCCCTGGGAGCCGTCGGAGCGCTTGCAGCGCGAATATGATTCCATCGGCTTCTTCCTCACCGGCCACCCGCTGGACGATTATGCGCAATCGCTGAAGAAGCTGCGGGTGCAGCCGTTCAGCGATTTTGCCCGCGGCGTGCGCGCCGGTGCGGCAGCGGGCCGGCTCGCCGCCACCGTGGTGTCCAAGCAGGAGCGGCGCACCAAGTCGGGCACGCGCATGGGCATTGTGGGCCTCTCGGACCCGTCCGGCCATTTCGAGGCGGTGATCTTCTCGGAAGGGCTCGCCCATTATCGCGATCTGCTGGAGCCGGGCACGCCCATCCTCATGATGGTCAATGCGGAACTCCAGGGCGAGGATGTGCGGGTGCGCATCCAGACCTGCGAGCGGCTCGACGCGGCCACCGCCAAGCATCACAAGAGCCTGCGGATTTTCGTGCAATCGGTCGATCCCCTGGAGGGAATCGCCAAGCGCCTGTCGGGCGGCAAGGGCGATGGCGAAGTCAGCCTCATCCTGATGATGGAACAGGGGAGGGCGGAGGTCGAAATCCGCCTCGACGGCCGCTATTCGGTTTCGCCGCAGATCGCCGGAGCGCTCAAGGCGATTCCGGGCGTGGTCGCGGTGGAAGCGGCCTGAGCGGCGCCGTTCATGGTCTACCGGCTGCCGCCCCTCAACGCGCTGCGCCTGTTCGAGGCGGCGGGCCGGCACCTCTCGTTCAAGCTTGCGGCGGAGGAACTCAACCTCACGCCGAGCGCGGTGAGCCACGGGGTTCAGGGACTTGAGGATTGGCTCGGCGTGCCGTTGTTCGCCCGCGGCCATCGGCAATTGACGCTGACGCCGGCGGGGCTCGCCTATCTTCCGCGGGTGCGGGAGATCCTGGCGCAGATCGCATCCGCCACCGAAGCGGTGCCGGGGCGCCGCCCTGCGGATCGGCTGAGCGTGAGTGTCGCGCCCACCTTCGGCCTGCGCTGGCTCATTCCCCACCTCTCCCGCTTCCAGGCCCGCCATCCCGGCATCGACGTGAGCCTCGACAGCGCCCACCGCAGGATCGAGTTTCCGCGCGACGGCGTGGACATGGCCATTCGCATGGGGGAGGGCGGATGGCAGGGCGTTTCCGCCGATCTGCTGGTGCGCCAGCACCTGGTCCCGGTGTGCGCGCCGCGCCTCGCCGCCGCAGTGCGGACGCATGCGGATCTCGCGGGCCACACCTTGCTGCATGTGACGGACGTGGCCGAGGATTGGGGCGCCTGGGCGGCGCTGCGCGGGATCGCGGCGCCCGATCTGGAGCGCGGCTTGCGCTTTGATTCCATCCATCTGGCCTGGGAGGCAGCGGCACAGGGGCTCGGGGTGGCCATGGGGCGGCTGCCGGTGGTTGCCGGGGATCTCGAAGCGGGCCGGCTGGTGGCGGTGCTCGGACCACCCGTGGAGGCCCGCACCGCCTATTGGCTGCTGGCCGATCCGGCCTCGCTGCACCGGCCGGAGGTGGCGGCGTTCCGGACCTGGCTGCGGGACGAACTCGCCGCCCCGCAGCCGGGGACGCCGCCTCAGCGCCCCATGTAGCGCGGTTGGCGCCGCTCGATCCAGGCTTCCAGGCCCTCGCGCAGATCGTGGGTCGGGACCATGCGGGCGAACTGCTCGCTTTCCACCTGAAGACCCTCGCCGATGGTCTGGTTGATGCCGCGCGTCACCGCCGTCAGGACGCTGGTCACCGCCACGGGCGAGTGGCGCAGGATGCGCTGCGCGAGCGCCCGTGCCGCGGGCATGAGCTCCGCTGCCGGCACGATCTGATTGATCAGGCCCAGCGCAAGGGCGTGCTCCGGCGAGAAGCTGTCCCCGGTCAGCAGCAGCTCGAGCGCGCGCTTGCGGCCGGCGAGGCGCGGCAGGCGCTGGGTGCCGCCGAAGGTGGGCGGCATGCCGAGCTTGATTTCCGGCTTGGCAAACAGCGCGGTCTCGCTGGCGATGGCGAGCGGCGCCGCTTCCGTGATCTCGCATCCGCCGCCGAAGGCGATGCCGTTGACCGCCGCGATGATGGGCTTGGGAAAGGCCTCGATCCGCGAGGTCAGCGTCTGGCCGCGCCGCACGAAATCGCGCACCGCGCCAAGCGGGCCCAAGCGCACGCTGCGGGAAAACTGATGAATGTCGCCGCCGGCGGAAAACGCCCGGTCCCCTGCGCCGGTGAGAATCACGGCTTTCACGGTCTCATCGGTTTCGAGCGTGTCGAGGAAGGCGAGCAGCGCATCGGCGAGGGCATAATCGATGGCGTTCAGCTTTTCCGGCCGGTTGAGGGTGAGGGTGGCGATTCCCTCGTTGATGTCGCAAAGGACGGGATGCAGGGTGGACATGGGCGGCTCCATTGGGGCTGGCGTTGAATGTGCCCCAAGGCTGGCCGCCGCGACCGGGCGCGGGCAAACGCGAAAAATCCGCGTGCAGGTGAGAAAATCTCACTTAACCAGCGGATTCCCTGGGAAGGGGAGGGCGAAAATCGGCGGTGCCCTTGCCCTTTTGCCCCCCTTCGCCTATAAGCCGCGCCATTCCGCACGCGGACAGTCGGCCAATTGGCCAATCCGGTGCCTTCGTCCCTGACGGGCCGAGGGTACGTCCGCGGAGGCTCAACCGGAGAATAGAAGTGGCAATTCCTGATTATTCCATGCGTCAGCTTTTGGAAGCTGGCGTGCATTTCGGTCACCAGTCGCACCGCTGGAACCCCAAGATGGCGCCGTATATCTTCGGCGTCCGCAACAACATCCACATCATCGACCTGTCGCAGACCGTGCCGGCGCTCCATCGCGCCCTTCAGGCCGTGTCCGACACGGTGGCCAATGGCGGCCGCGTGCTGTTCGTCGGCACCAAGCGCCAGGCCGCGGACCAGGTGGCTGACGCCGCCCGCCGCTCGGCGCAGTATTTCGTGAATTCCCGTTGGCTGGGCGGCATGCTCACCAATTGGAAGACGATCTCCAATTCCATCGCCCGGCTCAAGAAGCTGGAAGAGATGCTGGCCGGCCCCGAGGCGGGCTCCGGCTACACCAAGAAGGAGCGCCTGACGCTCTCCCGTGAAAAGGAGAAGCTGGAACGCGCCCTCGGTGGCATCCGCGACATGGGCGGCCTGCCCGACCTGCTGTTCGTGATCGACACGAACAAGGAAGACATCGCCGTGAAGGAGGCCCAGCGCCTCGGCATCCCGGTGGCGGCCATCCTCGACACCAATTGCGATCCCGACGGCATCGCCTTCCCGGTTCCGGGCAATGACGACGCCGGCCGCGCGATCCAGCTCTATTGCGATCTGGTCGCCCGCGCCGCCATCGACGGCATTTCCCGCGGCGCCGGCGATTTCGGCGATGTGGGCGCGGCTGAAGAGCCCCTGATCGAGGACCTGCCCGCCGAGTTGAGCGTGTGGTCCACCTTCGAGCCCCTGTCGGGTCCGCGCGGCGTCGCCGACGACCTGAAGAAGCTCACGGGCGTGAGCCCGGAGATCGAGCAGAAGCTCAACGATCTCGGCATCTTCCACTTCACCCAGATCGCCGGCCTGGATGCCCAGGACGCGCACCACATCGGTGAAGAAGTGGGACTGCCGGGCCGCGTTGACGGCTGGATCGCCCAGGCGAAGGAGTTCTCCGCCGAAGTGGAGTGATCCCTTCTCCGGAGGTCATTTGAGTGAAGGGGCGATAAGCGCCCCGGCGGCCGGCTTGGGCACCCCCTTGGCCGGCCGTGGCATGAGAAGAAGAGGAAGCTGAGCATGGCCGCGATCACGGCAGCACTCGTGAAGGAATTGCGCGACAAGACCGGCGCCGGCATGATGGACTGCAAGGCCGCTCTGACCGAGACCGCCGGCGACATCGAGGCCGCCATCGACTGGCTGCGCAAGAAGGGTCTCGCCAAGGCCGCCAAGAAGGCTGGCCGCGTGGCCGCCGAAGGCCTCGTTTCGGTGGAATCCTCGGGCCATTATGCGGTCGCGCTGGAAGTGAATGCCGAGACCGATTTCGTCGCCCGCAACGCCGATTTCCAGGCGTTCGTGCGCGAAGCCGCCAAGATCGCCCTCAACACCGACGGCTCGCTCGAAGCCCTGGCCGCCGCCCATTTTCCGGGTGAGAGCGTGACGGTGTCCGAGAAGCTCGCGACCCTGATCGCCACCATCGGCGAGAACATGACGCTGCGCCGCGTCGCCAAGCTCCAGGTCGAGCATGGCGTGATCGCGTCTTATGTGCACGGCACGGTGTCCGAGGGCCTCGGCCGCATCGGCGTGCTGGTGGCTCTGGAATCCAAGGGTGATGTGGAGAAGCTCTCCACCCTCGGCCGCCAGATCGCCATGCATGTCGCGGCGCTGAGCCCGCTGGCGCTCGATGCCTCGGGCATCGACGAGAGCGTGGTCGCCCGCGAGAAGGCGATCCTGCTCGAGAAGCACCAGGGCAAGCCCGCCAACGTGCAGGACAAGATCGCCGAAAGCGGCATGAAGACCTTCTTCAAGGAAGTCACCCTGCTGGAGCAGCCGTTCGTGCATGACGGCTCCAAGTCGGTGGCCCAGGTGCTGAAGGAAGCCGAGGGCGGCGTCGGCGCGCCGGTGAAGCTCACGGCCTTCGTGCGTTACGCGCTCGGCGAAGGCATCGAGAAGGAAGAGAGCGACTTCGCAGCCGAAGTCGCCGCTACAGTCGCGGGTCAGTCCTGATCGGGGCGGGGGAGGGGGCCATGTCCGACCTTCCCTATCCCCGCGTCCTCATCAAGGTCTCCGGCGAGGCCTTGATGGGACCGGAGCCGTTCGGGCTCCATCCCCCGACCGTGACGCGGATCGCCCGCGATCTCGTGGCCGTGCGTGCGCTCGGCTGCGAGGTTGCCGTGGTTGTCGGCGGCGGCAATATTTTGCGGGGCGCGCGTGTTGCCGGCGAGGACCTCAACCGGTCCACCGCCGACCATATGGGCATGCTCGCCACCGTCATGAACTGCCTGGCCCTGGAGCAAGCGGTGGAAGCCGCCGGCGAACCGGCCCGCACCATGTCCGCCATCCCCATGCCGACCGTCTGCGAGCCCTATGCCCGCCAGCCGGCCATGCGGCATCTGCGGCGGGGGCGGATCGTGCTGCTGGCGGGCGGGACGGGCAATCCGTACTTCACCACCGATACCGGCGCGGTCCTGCGCGCGGCGGAATTGAGCTGCGACGCGGTTCTGAAGGCGACCAATGTGGACGGCGTCTATACCGCCGATCCCAAGCTCGACCCCAACGCCCGCCGCTACGACCGCCTCACCCATGATCAGGCGCTGGCCTACGATCTGAAGGTGATGGATGCCGCTGCGTTCGCCCTTGCCCGTGAAGCTGCCTTGCCGATAATCGTCTTTTCTATTCGCGAGCCGGGTGCCATCGTGGCGGCCGCCAAGGGCGAGGGCCACGTCACCGTGGTTGCGCCTTGAGGACTTGAGTTGGGAGTAGCGACGCGTCGTGCTCCGCCGGTCCGCATCAAGCGGGTATCGGCGGGGCGGCCGTGTCGCCGGTGCGCGGCGCCCGGCGGGTTTCGCGCGTTTCCCGGGTGTGCCGGGTTTCAGAGACCTTGGCCTTCGGCCTTGTCGTCAGGCGGGGCGGGAAGGATAGAACCGGCAAGTCGCGCCGGGAAAATGAAGAACAGGAATTTGACATGAGCACCGACGCATTCGACCTTGCCGATCTCAAGCGCCGTATGCAGGGCGCGGTGGGCGTGCTGAAGCAGGAACTCGGCGGCCTGCGGACCGGCCGCGCGTCGGCCAGCCTCCTGGAGCCGATCCAGGTGGACGCCTACGGCACCCACATGCCCATCAGCCAGGTGGCGACGGTCTCGGTGCCCGAGCCGCGTATGCTTTCCGTGCAGGTGTGGGACCGCTCCATGGTCAGCGCGGTGGAGAAGGCGATCCGCGACAGCAATCTCGGCCTCAACCCCTCCACCGAAGGCCAGGTGATGCGCATTCGCATCCCCGAGCTGAACCAGGAGCGGCGCCAGGAAATGGTGAAGGTCGCCCACAAATATGCCGAGGCGGCCCGCGTTTCGGTGCGCCATGTGCGGCGCGATGGCATGGACCTGCTCAAGAAGCTCGAAAAGGACAGCGAGATCAGCGCCGATGACCTCGAGCGCTTCTCCACCCAGGTGCAGAAGGCGACGGACGAGGTGATCGCCGAATTGGACCAGACCCTCGCCCACAAGGAAAAGGAAATCCTCTCGGTCTGAGGAGCATGGCATGAAGGGGGAAGGGGCCATGTCGGTGCGTAACGGCGCCTCAGCGACGCCAGCCGCGGGTGGCGCGTGCATTCCGGTGCATGTGGGCGTCATCATGGACGGCAACGGGCGCTGGGCGACGGCCCGCAACCTTCCCCGGTTCGAAGGTCACCGGCGCGGGCTCGAGGCGCTGCGCCGGTGCGTGCGGGCGGCGCGTGAGATCGGCATCCGCTATCTCACCATCTACAGCTTCTCCAGCGAGAACTGGTCGCGCCCGGCAAGCGAGGTCTCGGACCTCATGGGCCTCCTGAAGCGGTTCGTTCGGCACGATCTGGCCGAGCTGCACAGCGCCAATGTGCGAGTCCGCATCATCGGCGAGCGGGCCGAGCTCGCCCGCGACATCTGCCAGCTGCTGGATGAGGCGGAGGCCCTGACCCGGGACAATACCGGCCTCACCCTGGTGGTCGCGTTCAATTACGGCGGGCGGCAGGAGATTGCCGCCGCCGCCGCGCGTCTCGCGGCCGATGCGGTGGCCGGCAAGATCCGGCCGCAGGACATCAGCGCGGACATGATCACCGCCCGCCTCGACACCGCCGGCATTCCCGACCCGGACCTGATCGTGCGCACCAGCGGCGAGCAGCGCCTCTCCAATTTCCTGCTGTGGCAGGGCGCCTATTCGGAACTCGTGTTCCTGCCCATCTATTGGCCCGAGTTCGATCACGCCGCGCTGGTGGGTGCCATCGAGGAATATGCCCGGCGTGACCGTCGGTTCGGCGGCATTGCCGCCCGCGCCGGCAGCGTGCGCACGTGATCGGCGGAAAAGACCTCGGCCAGCGCACCCTTTCCGCCGCCATACTGGCGCCGCTCGTCCTGGCGCTGACCTGGTTCGGCGGCTGGCCGTTCGCGCTGATCTGGGCGCTCGCCGGCATCGCCATCGTCTATGAATGCGGCACTGTCGCGCGCGTTGCCCCGCGCCTGGCGCCGATCGCCATCGGCGGGGCGGCCGTGCTGGCCGCGAGCGCGGTGCTCGCAGCCACCGGGTCCGGGGCGGGGGCGACCATGATCTGCCTGGCCGGCGCGGTGCTGGCGATCCTGGTCGCGCGCGGCCGGATTTGGGCGGGAGCTGGAGTTTTATGCGGGGCGGTGGCGAGCCTGCCCATCGTTGCGCTGCGCGATACCGACCAATTGGGCCTCGTCGCCGTGCTGTTCCTCTATGCGGTGGTCTGGAGCACGGACATCGGCGCCTATTTCACCGGCCGCACCTTCGGTGGCCCCAAGCTGTGGCCGCGCCTCTCGCCCAACAAGACCTGGTCCGGCGCATTGGGCGGCGCGCTCTGCGGCATGGGGGCGGGAATCGCGCTGCTGCTTGCGGCGGGGCTTGTCTTCAACCCCATGTGGGTGGTGCTTGGCATCGTCCTAAGTGCGGTGGCGCAGTCGGGCGATCTTGCCGAATCGGCCTTCAAGCGGGCGTTCGGGGTGAAGGATGCCGGAAGCCTCATTCCCGGACATGGCGGCGTGCTCGACCGGCTGGACGGATTTCTCGCCGCGGTGCTGCTCGCCGGCCTGATCGGCTTTGCCCGCAACGACCTCGCCCCTGCGGCGGGTCTGCTTTTGTGGTAGGTCTTCCCCCATGACCGTCATTTCCATCCTCGGGGTCACCGGCTCGGTGGGCCGCAGCACGGTGAAGGTGCTGAACGAAGCGCCCGGGCGCTATCGCGTGGAAGCGGTGGCCGGCGGGCGCGATCCCCAGGCTCTCGCGCAGGTCGCGCGCGATCTCAACGCTCGTTTCGCCGCCATCGCCGATCCGGCCAAGGGCGCGGAACTCGCCGATCTGCTCGCGGGCACGGGAATCGAAAGCGGCGCGGGTCCTTCGGCCATCATCGAGGCGGCCCAGCGCGAGGCGAATCTTGTGGTCGCCGCCATTTCGGGTGTCGCGGGCCTTGCGCCCACGGTCGCGGCCTTCGGGCCGGGCCGGCGGCTCGCGGTCGCCAACAAGGAATGCCTGGTGGCGGCGGGCGCGTTCTTCATCGCCGAAGCCGCGCGCACCGGCACCACCTTGCTGCCGATGGATTCCGAGCATAACGCCATCTACCAGGCGCTTGGCGCCGGGCCGCGCGCGGATGTGGAGCGGGTGACCATCACCGCTTCCGGCGGCCCGTTCCGCACCGCCCCGCGCGAGCAGATTGCGCGTGCCCGCGCCGCCGATGCGCTGAAGCACCCCAATTGGTCGATGGGCGCCAAGATCACCATCGATTCCGCCACCTTGATGAACAAGGGGCTGGAACTGATCGAGGCGCACCATTTGTTCGCGATTCCCGCGGCCCAGCTGGAAGCGGTGGTGCATCCCGAATCGGTGGTGCATGGCCTCGTCTCGTTCCGCGACGGATCGGTGGTCGCCGGTCTGGCGGTGCCCGACATGTGCGTGCCCATCGCCCATTGCCTCGGCTTTCCCGACCGGCTGGAAACCTCGTGCCGGCGGCTGGACCTCACCAAGGTGGGCCGGCTGACCTTCGAGGCGCCGGATCTCGAGCGATTCCCCGCCTTGCGCCTCGCCATGGAAGCCATGGAAGCGGGCGGAAGCGCCCCGACCATTCTCAATGGCGCGAACGAGATCGCCGTCGCGGCCTTCCTCGAGGGGGCGATCGGCATGTTCGGCATCGCGGCCATCGTCGAGGAGACGTTGGCGACGCTTCCCGCCGGCGGTCCGCCGGCCTCGTTGGCGGAGGCGTTGGCGCTGGATGCGCAGGCGCGCCGCGTCGCGGTGTCTCTGCTGCCGAAATATGCCGCAGCGGCGGTCGCCTGAGTGCGGTTGCGGACGATGATCGCATTCGCGCTTGCCTAAGTTTGCCGCAAAGGCATCCTAAGGCTCTGCGCTGGGGCATTCGGCCTCATCTCCTGTGGATCGCGAAGGGCGCACGGCGCGACCTTTGCCCAACATTCGGTGCCATCGGCTGCGCGGCGCTTCGCCACGGGCCGGCGCGGCGCGCGCGAGGAACGGACGATGGAAGTGTTTGCGAGTCTGGGCGCCTGGGGCACCTCGCTCCTCGGCTATGTGGTGCCGTTCCTGTTCGTGCTGACCCTGGTGGTGTTTTTTCACGAGCTCGGCCATTTCTGGGTGGCGCGGCGCGCGGGCGTGCGGGTCCTGACCTTCTCCCTGGGCTTTGGCCCGGAGATCGCCGGCTTCAACGACCGCCACGGCACGCGCTGGCGCCTCGCCGCGGTGCCGCTCGGCGGCTATGTGCGATTCTTCGGTGACGAGGACGCCGCGAGCACGCCGAACACGGAAAAGCTGCGGCAGATGACCCCGCAGGAGCGCAAGGAAAGCTTCTTCTACGCGCCGCTGGCGTGGCGCGCCGCCATTGTCGCGGCCGGGCCGATCGCCAATTTCATCCTCGCGGTGGTCATTTTCTCCATGGTGTTCATGGTGTTCGGCCGCCAGGTGACGGCCCCGCGCGTGGATCAGGTGGCCACCGGCAGTGCCGCCGAGCAGGCCGGATTCGTGCCCGGCGACCTGGTGCTCTCCATCGACGGCACGCCCGTGGAGAGCTTCTCCGATATGCAGCGCATCGTCGGCTCCAATGCCGGCCAGGCCTTGAGCTTCAAGGTGGAGCGCGGCAATGCCGAGCTTTCGCTGACCGCGACTCCGCAATTGCGCGAGGTGAAGGACGCGTTCGGCAATGCGCACAAGATGGGGCTGCTGGGGATTTCCCGCTCGCTTGCGGCCGCCGATGTCACCACGCGCCGCTATGGCCCCGTGGAGGCGATCGCCATGGGCGGTCAAGAGACCTGGTTCGTGGTCGCGCGCACCTTCGATTATCTCGGCGGCCTGATCGCCGGGCGGGAATCGGCCGATCAGCTGGGCGGCCCGATCCGCATCGCCCAGGTGTCCGGGCAGGTAGCCACCTATGGAATCGGTGCGCTTCTCTCCCTCGCGGCGGTTCTTTCGGTTTCCATCGGACTTCTTAACCTCTTTCCCATCCCGCTGTTGGACGGGGGGCATCTGCTGTTCTACGCTGTGGAAGCGGTGCGCGGGCGGCCGCTCAGCGCCCGCACGCAGGACATCGGTTTTCGCATTGGCCTCGCCATTGTGTTGATGCTGATGGTTTTTGCCACATGGAACGACGTGCTGCACTTGGCAACCATGTGAGGAAAGGGCCAGTCGTGGCGCAGCGGCCACGGTCGGCGGAAAAGCGGAAGCCGCTGGTGGGACAGGCGTTTGCAGTGCGGGGAAAAGCCTGTACAAGCGCCTCGACGGTGAGAATCCGAGCGCCCAGGCGCCCGGGTTTGAGAACAACGAATTCAAGGTTGCGCGCCATATGACTGCTCGGGTCCGAGTCATCGTGAAACTGGCCGCCGTCCTCGGCATCGCGCTCAGCGCCGCGATGGCGACGACCGCCGGTTCCATCCTCATCGCCGGTCCCGCGGCCGCTCAATCCGCCTCGAGCATCGTGGTCGAGGGCAATCGCCGCGTCGACGCGGCGACGATCCGGTCTTATTTCGCGGTAAAGCCAGGCGAGTCGCTCTCGCCCGCCAAGATCAACGAGGGTCTCGCGGCCCTCTATGCGACCGGCCTGTTCTCGGATGTGAACATCTCGCACCAAGGCGGCCGGCTGGTGGTGCGCGTG
>NCEH01000019.1 GCA_002304505.1 Rhizobiales bacterium 32-66-11
GGCCCTCGGCTATGTCCTGGGTTCGATCCCGTTCGGCATCATCATCACGCGCCTCGCCGGAACCCGCGACATCCGCACCATCGGCTCAGGAAATATCGGCGCGACCAATGTCCTGCGCACCGGCCGCAAGGACCTTGCCGCGCTCACCTTGCTGGGCGACGCGCTGAAAGGCACGGCGGCGGTGCTTATCGCGCGCGCATGGCTGGGGCAGGACGCTGCGCTCGTCGCCGGTCTCGGGGCATTTCTCGGGCATCTGTTCCCGGTATGGCTCGGCTTCAAGGGCGGAAAGGGAGTCGCGACCTTCCTCGGCGTGGCGCTCGGACTCTCCTGGGTGTCCGCCCTGGTCTTCGCTCTGGTCTGGCTCGGTATCGCCGCGCTGACGCGTTATTCCTCGCTCGCAGCCCTTGTTGCCTCAGTGGCGACGGCGCTCGCCGCCTATTTCGCCGGTGGACCTGAAATGGGGCTGCTGATGGCGGGGCTCACCGTGCTCCTCTGGGCCAAGCACCACGCCAATATCGCCCGCCTGCTGTCCGGCACCGAAGGCCGCATCGGCGCGAAGGGTTGAGCGGATGGCACGGCGGGGCGTCACCCTTTCGCCCCGCCAGCGCGTCGACTGGCTGCGGCTGATTCGCACCGAGCAGGTGGGGCCACGCACGTTCCGGGCCCTCATCAACCAGTTCGGCGGGGCTGCCGCCGCGCTTGAGGCCCTGCCTACGCTGGCGACCAAAGGTGGACGCCTGATTCCCCCTCGCATCCCAACCCTGGCCGAGGCCGAGGACGAAATCGCGGCGCTCTCGCGCATCGGTGGCCGGCTGGTCGCCATGGGTGAAGCGGATTATCCCCATCCCCTTCAGGAAATCGACGATGCGCCGCCGCTCCTGTGCGTGCGCGGCACGGGCGATACATTGCGTTTGCCGAAGATCGCCATCGTCGGCGCCCGCAATGCCTCTGCCGCCGGGCGTACGCTCGCCGGCCGCTTCGCCCGCGATCTCGGAGCGGCGGGTTATGCGATCGTGTCCGGGCTGGCGCGCGGCATCGATGCGGCCGCTCATGAAGCCAGTCTAGCAGGCGGCACCATCGGCGTGTTTGCCGGCGGGCTGGCGCGTCCCTACCCGCCGGAAAACCTCAAATTGATAGAGGCGGTCGCCGAGCGAGGCGCGCTGGTGTCCGAAATGCCGCTCAACTGGGAGCCGCGCGCACGGGACTTTCCGCGCCGCAATCGCCTCGTCTCCGGCATGGCGCTCGGAGTCGTGGTGGTGGAGGCGGCGGAGCGCTCCGGCTCGCTGATCACCGCGCGCCTCGCCGCCGAACAGGGGCGGGAGGTCTTCGCGATTCCCGGCTCGCCCCTGGACCCGCGCGCCGGCGGCACCAATGCGCTGCTGAAACGGGGGGCGACCCTTGTCACCGGTGCCGAGGATGTGGTGGAGGCGCTGACTCCCCTGTTCGCGCGTCTGCCTGCGCAGGACCTGGAAGCGCCCGCCACTCCGCCCGAGCCTTCCCCTCCCGACGACACGGTGCGCGCGCGCATCGCCGAGCTGCTCGGGCCGGTACCGACCCCCATGGACGATTTGGTGCGATTCTCCGGCGCCAGCGTCAGCGATGTGCAGTGGGTGCTTCTGGAGCTGGATCTGGCGGGGCGGCTTGAGCGGCATGGCGGGGGATTGGTGAGCCTGCGCTAGCTATTCGCGCGCCTCCTGGGTCTTGCCCAAGGGCGGCGGCTGGGCGATACCGCGCGCTTCCATTCTCGACATTTCCAGCAGATAAGCGAGGGTGGACAGTCGGTGCCGGCGTGCAAGGCGCGACAATTCGGCAGTCAACGACGCCACATAGGCTGCGAACTCGGCGGCCTGGTCCTCGTTGAAGTCTTCCCGCGCCCCAGACATCCCGACATCCTCTTGCCCCGGTCCATATTGGCGCATCCTGCGAGTTGGGGCGGGTTAAACAACCTACTCAAGGTTGTATTCACGAAAGGGGGGCTTGGAAGGCGGGTCGCGGCCTGAGGATTTGACAGGCCGGGCGTCGCACCCCATGTTGCCGCCGCCGCCAGGGGCCGCGGCGATTTCAAGAGACAGCAGCCGTCATGCAGGTCGTCATCGTCGAATCGCCCGCAAAGGCGAAGACGATCAACAAATATCTTGGTCCGGATTATGAGGTCATCGCCTCCTACGGACATGTCCGCGATCTCCCGTCGAAGGACGGCTCGGTTGATCCCGAGGCCGACTTCCGCATGCTGTGGGAGGTCGATCCGAAATCGCAGAAGCGCCTGAGCGACATTGCAAAGGCGGTGAAGGCGGCCGATGGGCTGATCCTCGCCACCGACCCGGATCGCGAAGGCGAGGCGATTTCCTGGCACGTGCTCGAGGTGCTGCGCGAAAAGAAGGCGCTCAAGGGCCAGAAGGTCGAGCGCGTGGTGTTCAACGCCATCACCAAGCAGGCGGTGCTGGAGGCGATGAAGGCGCCGCGCGCGATCGATATCGCGCTGGTGGATGCCTATCTTGCCCGCCGCGCCCTGGATTATCTGGTGGGCTTCACCCTTTCGCCGGTGCTGTGGCGCAAGCTGCCGGGCGCCCGCTCGGCCGGTCGCGTCCAGTCTGTGGCGCTGCGGCTCGTGTGTGACCGCGAGCGCGAGATCGAGACCTTCGTTCCGCGCGAATATTGGTCGATCGCCGCCCAGCTCGCGACCCCGCGTGGCGAAACGTTCGAAGCGCGCCTCTCGGGCGCCGATGGCAAGAAGATCACGCGCCTGTCGGTCGGCACCGCCGAGGAGGCCGCCGACTTCCGCGCGGCGCTGGAGAGCGCCGCCTTCTCGGTACGTAATGTCGAGGCGAAGCCGCTCAAGCGGCATCCCCAGCCGCCCTTCACCACGTCCACGCTCCAGCAGGAAGCGAGCCGCAAGCTCGGCCTCGCGCCGGCCCGCACCATGCAGATCGCCCAGCGCCTGTACGAAGGCGTGGACATTGGCGGCGAGACCGTGGGCCTCATCACCTATATGCGAACCGATGGCGTGGACATGGCGCCGGAAGCCGTGGCGGCGACACGTAGCGCCATCGGCAAGCAGTTCGGCGACCGCTATCTGCCGGCCGTTCCGCGCAAATACACCACCAAGGCCAAGAACGCCCAGGAGGCCCACGAGGCCATCCGCCCCACCGATTCCCATCGCAGCCCGCGCGAGGTGGCGCGCCATCTCGATGCCGACCAGGCCCGGCTCTACGAGCTGATCTGGACCCGCACGGTGGCCAGCCAGATGGAATCGGCGGCGCTTGAGCGCACCACGGCTGACATCATCGCCCAGGCCGGCGCGCGCACGCTGGATCTCACCGCCACCGGCACGGTGGTCAAGTTCGACGGGTTCCTGGCGCTTTATCGCGAAGGCAAGGACGACGACGACGAGGACGAGGAGAGCCGCCGGCTCCCCGCCATGTCCGCCGGGGAAAAGCTCGACAAGCGCGAGATCGCGACCGCCCAGCATTTCACCGAGCCGCCGCCGCGCTTCTCCGAAGCCTCGCTGGTGAAGCGGATGGAGGAGCTCGGCATCGGCCGTCCCTCCACCTATGCAGCCGTGCTCGCGGTACTGCAGGACCGCGAATATGTGAAGCTTGAGAAGAAGCGCCTCGTCGCCGAGGACAAGGGGCGGCTCGTGACCGCCTTCCTGGAGAGCTTCTTCAAAAAGTACGTGGAATACGACTTCACCGCCGATCTGGAGGAAAAGCTGGATCGCGTCTCCGCCGACGAGGTGGACTGGAAGCAGGTGCTGCGCGAATTCTGGGCGGACTTTTCGCTCGCGGTCGATGCCACCAAGGAGCTGCGCGTCTCGCAGGTGCTCGATGCGCTCGACGAGATGCTGACCGCGCACATCTTCCCGCCGAAGGCGGACGGCACCGATCCGCGCTTGTGCCCCACCTGCGGCACCGGCCGGCTGTCGCTGAAGATGGGTAAGTTCGGCGCCTTCATCGGCTGTTCCAATTATCCCGAATGCCGCCACACCCAGCCCCTCAGCGGGGAAGCGCCGCAGGAAGGCGAGGGTACGCGCAAGCTCGGCGCCGATCCCGAGACCGGGCTCGAAGTCACGATCCGCGATGGGCGCTTCGGCACCTATCTGCAATTGGGCGAGGGCGTCGACGGCGCCAAGCCCAAGCGCTCCAGCCTGCCCAAGGGCATGAAGCCCGCCGACGTGGACCTTGAGACGGCCCTGGCGCTGCTCGCGCTCCCGCGCCCCATCGGGGTGCATCCGGAGGATGGCGAACCCATTCTCGCCGGCATCGGCCGGTTCGGGCCCTATATTCAGCACGGCAAGGTGTATGCAAACATTGAGGACGGCGACGATATTCTCGCCATCGGGCTCAATCGCGCGATCACCCTGCTGGCTGAGAAGCAGTCGAAGGGCAGGGGCGCGCGGGGCGGTGCCACCGCTGGCCGCAATCTCGGCGATCATCCGAGCGGCGGGGCGATCACGGTGCGGCCGGGCCGGTTCGGGCCTTACGTCAATCACGGCAAGATCAACGCCACCTTGCCCAAGGCGCTCGATCCCGACCAGCTCACGCTGGCGGAGGCGATCACGCTGATCGATGCCAAGGCGGCGACGATGCCCGCGGGCAAGACGGCGCGCAAGGCTCCGGCAAAGAAGGCTGCGGCCCCCAAGGCCAGGGCCGCCACGGACGGGGACGATCCGGCTGCGGCGAAGCCCAAGGCGGCGACCAAAAAGCCCGCGGCCAAGAAGGCCACGGCCAAGAAAGCGACGGGGACAAAGCCTGCCGCAAAGGCCAAAGCCTCCTGACCGCCAGCCTCCTGACCGGCCGGAGACTGTGGGGGCTTCGGCCTCCGGCGCGGACAGGCGGCGGCGTTCTCCGGAGGATCCGGCTCAGCGCGGGCGCCTTACTCAGCGAGGGCGGGCACCTCTTCTGCGTCGCGGACGGTGCGGCGCAGCGGGCGTTCCTCCATGGCGATCAGGAAGCCGAGGCCGCACAGCGTCGCGACTGCCGCCGCTGCGAACACCAAATGGAAGGCACGGCTCAACACCGCCGGATCTGAATTGTGGGCCAGCATGGCGATATCGCCCTGCTGGGACACGCCCAGCGCCCCGAGCAGGACCGCGCCAAGCATTGCCACGAAGATGGCGGCGCCGAGGGCACGGAAGAAATTCGACGTTCCGGTGGCGGTGCCCAATTGGTGCGGCAAAACGGCGTTCTGGATCGCGACCGTGGACACCGGCAGCACGGTTCCGATGCCGACCCCCATCAGCCCCAGCATCACCAGCAGCAGCGCCGTGGGCACGTGGTCCGGCAGCAGGGCGAACGCCACCAGGCACGCGCACGAGATGGACAGCCCGATCATCGCCGGCAGTTTGTAATGGGTCAGCCGTGCCATCGCCCGGCCCGAGATGGTCGCGCCCAGCACCACGCCGGCCGATTGCGGAATGAGGGCGAGGCCCGACTGGCTGGGCGTGAACAGGCGCACGGTCTCGAAATAAAGCGGCACATTGATCGACAGCGCGATCATGATGCCGGCGACGAAGAACACCGAGCTGACGCTCATGCTGACCACGCGGTTGGCAAGGATCGACAGCGGCAGAAACGGTTCCGGCGCGGTCCTCATGCGCCACACGAAGGCGATGGAAAGCACCAGCGCGACCGCGAACAGGCAGAGGATGGGCGCGGAACCCCAGGGATAGTGCACCCCGCCCCAGGTGAGCGCGAGCAGCAAGGTGGTGGCCGCGGCGATCATAAGGGCGCCGCCCAGAACGTCCACCTTGTGGCGCCGTTCATGGCGCGGCAGGCGGCGCAAGGTCCGTTCGGTCATCAGGAAGGCGGCAAGGCCGAGCGGCAGGTTGATCCAGAAGATCAGCGACCAGTGGAGGTGATCGGCGATCACGCCGCCCAGCACCGGCCCGGCGATGCTGCTGGCCGCGAACACGCTGGCGATATAGCCCTGATATCGTCCCCGCTCGCGGGGCGAGACGACGTCGGCGATGATGGTCTGCGCCAGCGAGATCAATCCGCCGCCGCCCAATCCCTGAAGGCCGCGCGCCAGGATCAGCGCCAGCATGCTCGGCGCCAGGGCACAGGCGAGCGAGCCCAGCATGAACACGCCGATGGCGAACAACAGCACGACGCGGCGGCCGAGCACGTCGCTCAGTTTGCCATAGAGCGGCGTCACCGCGGTGGAGCTCAGCAGATAGGCCGTGACGACCCAGGACAGATTGACGAAATCGTTCAGGTCCGAACCGATGGTGGGCAGGGCAGTCGCGACGATGGTCTGGTCCAGCGCGGCCAGCAGCATCGCCAGCGTGATGCCGATGATGATGGTGAGGATCTCCGCATGGCTCAGGGAGGCGGCGGAGGGGGGAGAGGCGGGACTGGACGGGTCGGTCGGTGCGCTCATGAGAGACTCATCGCAAGGCGGCTGAGCCGCGAGCCCGGATGATACAGGCGGGCGGGAAAGCGCCGCACTCTCGGCCTGCTGCGCCTTTCGTTCAACGCCCGAAGCGGCTTTTAGGTACGAAAGTTTTCGAACTCGCCTTTTCGTGAATGCTTTCGCCGTCGGCCGAACGTGTGCTGGCGGCATTGTGTCCGGAAAACCGGGTGGGAGCGCAGGGTCGCGCCGCACGCATGGGCAAACGCTGGCAGAAGGCGGCCCGCTCAGGTAGGTTCGGCCCGATCACTGGACCCTTGCCTTGCCGAAATCCTCAACGCCCGCCGGCCGTTCCCCCCATTCCCGCCCCAAGGCCGGGAGCAAGACGCGCGCCGGCCGCCGGCTCGCGGCGGTCGAGGCGGAGGCGCGCGCGGCCTTCGTGCCGCCGGCCCGTCAAGGCGAGGTGCCCACCAAGGCGGAGCTGACGGCCTTCATCGCGGCACGCGGCGGCGAGGTGGACAAGCGGGAGATCGCCCGGGCGTATGGTCTCAACGGGGCGCAGAAAATCGAGCTGAAGGCGCTGCTGCGCGATCTCGCCGAAGATGGGGCGGTGGAGCGGCGCCGCCGCAAGGTTCACGTGCCCGGCGCGCTCGGAGGCGTGCTGCTGGCGGATATCGCAAGTCGCGACGCCGACGGCGATCTGATCGCCGTTCCGGTGGAATGGGATGAAGACCAGCACGGCGAGCCGCCGCGGATCCGCGTCGTCACGGCCCGGCGCGGGCAGGGGCCGGCGCCCGGTCTTTCGGATCGGGTGCTGCTGCGCATTTTCGATGACCGCGCGCAGGAAGGTCTGCCAACCGGCCGCGTCATCAAGGTGCTGGAGAAGGCGCGCAAACAGACCATCGGCATTTTCCGCGCCGCGCCGCACGGCGGCGGGCGCATCATCCCCGTCGACAAGAAGAATCTCGGCCGCGAATTGCAGGTACCGCCGGGCGCCGAGCAGGAAGCACAGGACGGCGACCTCGTCTCGGTCGAACTGATGCGCCAGCGCGTGTTCGGCTTGCCCACGGCGCGGGTGAAGGAGCGGCTCGGCTCGCTGGCGACCGAAAAGGCGATCTCGCTGGTCGCCATCCACGCCCACGGCATTCCCCATGTCTTCCCGCCCGCGGTGCTGGAGGAAGCCGCCGCCGCCAAGCCGGTGAAGCTCGCCGGACGGGAGGATTGGCGCAAGCTGCCCCTCCTCACCATCGATCCGCCGGACGCCAAGGACCATGACGACGCGGTCCATGCGGAGGCGGACGAGGACCCCGCCAATAAGGGCGGCTTCATTCTCACGGTCGCCATCGCCGATGTCGCCGCCTATATCTCGCCCGGCTCCGCGCTGGACCGCGAAGCTCTGCTGCGCGGAAACTCGGTCTATTTCCCCGACCGCGTCGTGCCCATGCTGCCGGAGCGCATTTCCAACGATCTGTGCTCGCTGCGCCCGCACGAGGACCGCCCCGCGCTCGCGGTGCGCATGGTGATCGGCGCCGACGGCCGCAAGCGCGGCCACACCTTCCATCGCGTCCTCATGCGCTCTGCGGCGAAACTGGCCTATGCGCAGGCCCAGGCGGCCATCGACGGGCAGGCGGATGAGGTCACCGATCCGCTGTTGGAAGGCGTCCTGCGGCCGCTTTATGCGGCTTATGCCTGCCTGAAGATCGCCCGCGAGGCCCGTCAGCCCCTCGATCTGGATCTGCCCGAGCGCAAGATCGTGCTCAAGGACGACGGCACGGTGGACCGCGTGATCGTCCCGCAGCGACTCGACGCCCACCGTCTGATCGAGGAGTTCATGATCCTCGCCAATGTGGCGGCGGCGGAGACGCTGGAGGAAAAGCGCACCCCGCTGGTCTATCGTGTCCACGACGGCCCGACGCTGGAAAAGCTGTCGATCCTGCGCGAGTTTTTGGCGACGCTCGACATCAAGCTACCCAAGAGCGACCAGGTCCGGCCCTCCAATTTCAACCATATCCTGGCGCAGGTCGTGGGCAGCGACATTGCGCCCATGGTCAACCAGGTGGTGTTGCGCAGCCAGTCCCAGGCGGAATATTCGCCCGAGAACTACGGGCATTTCGGCCTCAACCTGCGGCGCTACGCGCATTTCACCTCGCCGATCCGCCGCTATTCGGACCTGATCGTTCATCGCGGCCTGGTGCGCGCGCACCATTTCGGCAAGGATGGCCTGCCGGAGGGCACCACGCTCGAACAACTGGCGGAGGTCGCCACATCCATTTCCGGCACCGAGCGCCGCGCCATGGCGGCGGAGCGCGAGACGGTGGACCGTCTGATTGCCCATCACCTCGCCGACCAGATCGGCGCTACCTTTTCCGCCCGCGTCACCGGGGCCACCAAGGCGGGACTGTTCGTCGCACTCGATGAGACCGGCGCCGACGGGTTTATTCCCGCTTCCACGCTGGGCGCCGATTATTATCGGTTCGACGAGGCGCGACAGGCCCTCGTGGGCGATCGCACGGGGGAAATGCACCGCATCGGCGACCGGGTCGAGGTGAAGCTGGTGGAAGCGGCTCCCGTCGCCGGCGCGTTGCGATTTGAGCTTCTGTCGGAGGGCGCCTATGTAAGGGGCGCCCGTGCCGGGGCTCGTCCCGGGCGACGGCTTGGTTCGGGAAAGCCGGGCGCCGGAAAACCGGGACCGGGGAAGACGCGCAGCTTGAAGCCGGCGGGCGATGCCACCGGCCCGGCGCGCGGAAGCCAGGGGACGCAAGGGCGCGGCAAGCCAGGAACGGGTAAAACCGGATCGGGTAAGCCTGGACCATCCAAGTCGGGCCCGTCGGGGGCGGGCGGGGGACGCAAACGACCATGAGTGCCATTGATCCGACCGGCCCATCCTATGCTTATGGGAAGGTGGCTCCAGTGCCCGGCGGCGAGCGTCCGCTCGGCCGTGCGCTGACGCGCGGCGCGCTCGGCCGCTGCCCCCAATGCGGCACCGGCCGCATGTTCAGCGCCTATCTCAAGGTGCGGGATGCGTGCCCGGTCTGCGACGAGGAATTCCACCATCATCGCGCCGACGACGCGCCGCCTTATGCTGTGATTTTCGTGGTGGGGCATATCGTCGTACCATTGCTGGTCCTGGTCGAGGAAGTGTTCCGTCCGGAGGTCTGGGTCCACCTCGTCACCTTCCTTCCCCTCACTCTGGTCTTGAGCTTGGCGCTGCTCCCGGTATTGAAGGGGGCCCTCATCGCGCTGCAATGGTCGCGGCGCATGCATGGCTTCGACCCGAACAGTCCCGAACGCGAACCGCGCCCCTCCGCTCTTCCAACGGCCATCCAATGACTGATCTTGCTGCACGCCTTTCCGCTGTCGAACGCCAGCAGACCAGCCCGAACGTGCGGCCGCGCGACGCGGCCTCGCTCATCCTGCTGGATCGCAGCCGCAAGGAACCGCGCGTGCTGATGGGGTTGCGCCATCCCGGCCACCGCTTCATGCCCAATGTGTTCGTGTTTCCCGGCGGCAGCCTCGAGGCGAGCGATCGCGCCATGCCGGTGTTCGGCATGCTGGATAATGAAAGCGAGCGGCGCCTTCAGGAACTGACGCCCCGCGCCAGCGCCCAGCGCAGCCGGGCGCTCGCCGCCGCCGCCATCCGAGAGATGTATGAGGAAACCGGCATCCTCGTCGGCACCACCGAGGCCGGCGCGCCGGAAAGCCCGGCCGAGGGTTGGGATGCCTTCCGCGAACACGGCGTGTTCCCCAATCTCGAATCGCTGACTTTCGTTCTGCGCGCCATCACCCCGCCGCGCCGCCCCAAGCGCTTCGACACGCGTTTCTTCGCGGCCGACGTCAGCGCCATCGCAAAGAAGGTCGAGGGGATGGTGGGACCGGATTCCGAACTCATCGAAACCCGCTGGCTGACCTTCAAGGAAACCGAGAAAGCGGAACTCCCGGCCATCACCCGCGTCATCCTGGAAGAGGTGCAGGCCCGGCTGGACGGCGGCTTCCGGCGTGAAATGCCGGTGCCGTTCTACAGCGTGCGCTACGGCAAATTCGTGCGCACCCTGCTCGATTAAGCCGCCGGCGGCGGGACACTCTTCAGGAACGTCTCAGGAATTCTCATGCATGCCCCCCAGCAGTCCGGCGCTCCCATGAGCCGGGCTGCCTCAATTACCGCAGCGATCTCCGCCATATCGGTGGTCGGCATCGGTATCAGCCTGTCGATTCCGCTCCTGGCGCTCGAATTGGAATCGCGTGGCATTTCGAACACCTGGATCGGCATCAACACGGCGGTCGCCGGGGTCGCGACGGTCGCCACCGCCCCGTTCGTACCTCTGATGGTGCGCAAGCTCGGCGTTCGGGCGCTGCTGACGCTGGCGATCGCCGTGACCGCCGTGAGCCTGCTGGCGTTCAAGCTGGTGCCGTCCTTCGTGCTGTGGTTTCCGCTGCGCTTCGCCTTCGGCGCCGCGCTCTGCGTTCTGTTCGCGGTCAGTGAATATTGGATCAATGCGGTGGCCCCGCCTCACCGGCGCGGGCTGATCATGGGGATTTATGCCACCGGTCTGTCGGTGGGCGCGGCCATCGGGCCGGCGATTCTCGGTCTTCTGGGCGCCCGTGGCTGGCCGCCTTATGTGGCGGGGGCGATCATGCTCGCGGCGGGCGCGATCCCCATTCTCATGGCGCGCGGCATGACGCCCAAGATCGCCGATGGCGACCATCACGGCGTGCTGATGTTCGTCCGACTGTCGCCCGTGGCGACGCTTGCGGCCCTTGTGTTCGGCGCCATCGAAACCGCGGTCATGAGCTTCCTGCCGCTCTATGGCGTGCGACTCGGCCTGCCTGAGAGCGGCGCCTCGCTGCTGTTGACCATCGCGGTGCTGGGAAACGTGGTGTTCCAGATCCCGCTCGGTCTCGTCAGCGACCGAATCGACCGCCGCATCCTGCTGCTCGGGTGCGCGGTGTTCGGCACCATCGGGGCGCTGGTGATGGTGCAGATCCCGGTGGATACGCTTGCTTTCAAGGTCGCGGTGTTTCTGGCTACCGGCGTCGTGGGGAGCCTCTATACGGTGGGGCTCGCCCATCTTGGCGCGCGATTCCATGGCGCTGATCTTGCCGCCGCCAATGCGGCGTTCGTGATGCTCTATTCGCTCGGGCTCATCATCGGGCCGCCGCTGGTCGGGCTCGGCATGGACATCTACAATCCATATGGCTTCGCTTATGTGATGGCGGGCATGCTCGGCATGTACGTCCTCGTGGTGGCGGGCCATCTGATGGTGGAAAAGCGTGCCCATGCTTGACATTTGGGGCGTGATGAGTGAATTTCCGCGCCCACGTGCCGCCAAAGCGGTGGCGCGAGCGTAATTCTTTTCCGCGACCGCTTATCGGTTCGCGCGCCGTAGCGGCATCAAGGATAGACCATGGCCAAGGCTGCAACCATTAAGATCAAGCTTCTGTCCAGCGCGGACACGGGCGTGTTCTATGTCACCAAGAAGAACTCCCGCACCAAGACCGACAAGCTGGTGCTTAAGAAGTATGACCCGGTGGCGAAGAAGCACGTCGAGTTCCGCGAGACGAAGATCAAGTGATCTGACCTGTTCATCGTGACTGACCAGGGCGCCTTTCGGGGCGCCCTTTTCTTTTGATGAATCTCATGGCGACCCGAAGCGGTCCGTCGTGCCGAGACGGGATGAGCGAAGCCGCGCCTCGCCTCCCTGGGAGCGACCGCGGCGTCAAATGTCCGCTGCCGCCTTGGCCGGAGCGGCGTTAGCGAACCGCCATCTCGCCGAGCGGGTGGATCGACAGGCACACCGCGAGTCCGTCCGGAATCGGCAGGTTGGCGGCATGGCCGAGCTTGTGGGCCAGGAGTTTCGGCAACAGGTGGGTGTGCGGGCCTTCAGGACTAGTGCCATCGGGCGGCGGGATCGGCTGGAACACCTCGATCCGGCCCAGCGTCGAGAGGAAAACGCGGTGCGGACCGCTGGCGGCGATCTGCCCCAGCAGGTCGGGGCGCGCGAACAGCGTCGCGCCTTCGGCCGCGCGCAAGGCGGCGATGAGATCGGCGTCCGTGGTGCGGATCAGGGCATCCAGCGTCGGCGTGCCGAGGCCGAGATCGAACACTTCGCCCACGCGGTCCTCCGGGCGGATCGCCTGCGCGTCCGGACCGAGCGCGGTGAGGACCGCGCGGGCTGCACGCTGCGCCCGATCTTGCGGCAGGCAAAGCGCAACGCCCGGCCGGCGCCGCTCCGCGTGCCTGGAGGGCGTCTCGTAGGCGATCACCTGCACGGCAGGATGGGCGTCAAGCCGCAGCGCGCCGCGCGCGGTCGAGAGTTCAAGCCGGTTCGCCCGGCGGTCGATGACGGTGTCTTCATCCGCGTCGCGCATGAATTCGGCCACGGCGCCAAACACGCCGAGGCTCCAGCCGCATGTGGCGTCGCGCGCGTGCCGCTCCGCAAGGCCAAGCGCGTCGGCAGGGTCAAGCGCGTCGATCGTCATGGGCGGGACTCCCTTTGATGGTCCGGGAAGGATCAGGGCCTCGCCGTCCCACATGCAGCCATCCTCGATGACGCCTGAGGCTCCGGCGCTGCGGGTCCGGCGCCAAGAGATGCCACTTGGAGAACATTGCGCTGCGGGTCAAGGGGCGTGCTTAAGGGCAGCGCCGTCCGAGAGGCCGTCTAAAAAACGGCGCTCTCCGGGAATGGGTCGGGCGGCGGCGAACATGCCCGCCGCCTCCTCCATCTGCGCCTCTGTTACGGGCGAGGGTGCATCGAAATGCATGACATCATTCTATTGATCGGTGGATTGATGGAATCAAAGCCCAATTGGCCTGCCGCCCCGAAGAGCGCGCAGAGCGGCCGGAGCGCCCTTGCTGGCCCGGCGTCTTCACCCCCTTGGCGTTCCGTGGCCTAGCCAGGTCCTAACCCGGCGTGAAGGCCGGCGAATAATGTGCCGGCAAATTATTAAAAGTACATCGGCCTTGTACTTTGCCGCTTAACTGTCCTCATGCATGAGTCAAATCGACGGTATATTTATGTATATATAAATATGTTCGTAATATTTTCATCAGTACTTTATATATTTGCATGGTTAAATGTTGCACAATCCAGACAAATCGAAAATTCAAAAGGGTGTTTTCTCCGTATGAGCGCCTCGGTTGAGGGATCTGCGGGAAAAAACGGAAATCCGGCCAATGTGAACTAACTTCAGCTTGAACATGACAGGCAGATGAGAAAGCCTGACCTAGGAAATAGCCTGGGTCTCGCTGGGGGGCGGGGGGCCGGTGGGCGCGCAGAAGGATGTGTGATGACAACGGGAACGACGACCACGATCAATTGGGCCTGGGGCAAGAACTCCGTTCTGGCCTTCAATCCCGCCACCGACGTGCTGGATTTTGGCTGGTTCCAGGCCGATCAGTTCACGGTGACGGAGGTGAACGGCTCCGTCGTCATTTCCATTCCGTCGAACAACGAGACCTACACGCTGCAGGGCGTTAAGCTGTCTCAGCTGACGATGGCGAACATCACCGCCAAGGATTCCTCCGCGCTCGCGGAATGGACCGCGGCCCTCGCGACCGGGGGAACCGGCACAGGCACTGGCTCAGGCGGCACTGAAACGGGCGGCACTGGCTCTGGCGGTACGGGCACTGGCGGTACGGGCACCGGTGGGGAAACCGGCACCGGCCATGTCGGCGACGGCGCGGCCACGGTCACCACCATCACCTGGGCCTGGGGCACCAACACGGCGCTGAATTTCGACACCGCTTTGGACAAGCTGGATTTCGGCTGGTTCTCGGCCGACAATTTCACGGTCTCCGAAGTCGCGGGGTCTGTGGTTATCTCCATTCCGAGCAATAACCAGACCTATACCCTTACGGGCGTCAAGCTCACCGACCTGAGCCTGGCCAACATCATCGCCAAGGACGGTTCGGCCGTCAGCGAATGGACCGATGCGCTGTCCGGCACCACCGGATCTGGCGGCACCGGAACGGGTGGAACAGGGACCGGCGGGACAGGTTCTGGAGGTACGGGAGATTCCGGTACCGGCGGCACTGGCACGGGCGGCACTGGTACGGGTGGCACCACCATCTATGCGGATCCCTGGTCTGCCACCAAGGTCTATAATGCCGGCGATTTCGCGAGCGAGAACGGCATAGTCTACAAGGCCAGCTGGTGGACCCAAGGCAGCGATCCCGCCACCAATCACGGCACCGAAGGCAGCGGCGAAGTGTGGACCTTCGCCGGCTATCTGGACAGCACCCCCGTGGTTCCGAACGCACCCGAGGACCTGTTCGCGGCAAGCACCACCGACACCTCGACCGTGCTGGTCTGGGATGCGGCGACGGTCTCCGGCGTCGGCACGGTGACGGGCTACGGCATCTATATGAACGGGGTGCTTATCGCGACCACCACTGACACCCATTACAAAGTCGCGGACCTGGACGCCTCCACCGGCTACGACTTCACCGTGGTGGCGATCGATGAGGCCGGAACCTCGGCCGCCACAAGCCCGATCCACGTGACGACCGGGCTCGCCGGCAGCTCCGACGATCTCGACCAGGTGTTCGCGCCTTACATCGACATGTCCCTGAGCACGAGCCAGGACCTGCTCGCCATCGCCAAGAATTCCGGCGTGCTGGATTTCACCTTGGCCTTCATGCTCAGCTCCGGCACCGATCAGGTCGGCTGGCAGGGCACCGGCACCATTGAAAACGACACGCTCTGGAATGGCACCACCATGCTGTCGCAGATCGAGGCGATCCAGGCGGCCGGCGGGAACATCACCATCTCGTTCGGCGGCGCCAACGGCCAGGAAGCCGCGCTCACCGCCACCAGCGCGGCCAAGCTGACGGCGGAATATCAGTCCGTCATCGACCGCTACCATGTGAACTCCCTCGACTTCGACATCGAGGGCGCGGCTGTCACCAATAGGGCCGCCAATCATCTGCGCGACCAGGCACTGGTCGCGCTCGACCAGGCGAACCCGGATCTCACGATCTCCTTCACCTTGCCGGTGCTCCCCACCGGCCTCACGCAGGATGGAATCAACCTGCTGAAGCAGGCCGCCGCCGACGGTGTGCACATCGACGTGGTGAACATCATGGCGATGGATTACGGCGCTTCGGTCGACAGCGGGGACATGGGCAAGGATGCGATTTCCGCCGCGATCGCCACGCTCGCCCAGCTCAAGGAGATTGGCATCGACGCGAAGCTCGGCATCACGCCGATGATCGGCATCAACGACGTGAGCAGCGAGGTGTTCACGCTCCAGGATGCGCAGGAATTGCTGGATTACGCGGACGGCAATCCGGACATCGCGCGCCTCGCCATGTGGTCGCTCGGCCGAGATAATGGCAGCACGGTCGGCGTGGTCTCCCCGCTCGGCAGCGGCGTGGAGCAGACCGCTTATGAGTTCAGTCACATCTTCGGCAATTTCTGAGCCGGTATAACGCCCGGCACCCGCTGCCCTGTCGCAGCGGGTGCCTTTTCACCCCGTGGCAGGTCGGTTAGGGTCCGGCCCAAACGGGGATACAAAATGCCAAGAACTGTGAAGCTTCCGGGTGGTGAAACCGTTCCGGCCATCGGGCAGGGCACTTGGTTCATGGGCGAGCAGGCGGCCCGGCGCGCGCAGGAGATCGAATCCCTGCGCCTTGGCGTGGACCTCGGTGCAACCCTTATCGACACCGCGGAGATGTATGGCGACGGCCGCACCGAGGATATGCTCGGCGAGGCGCTTCAAGGCTATCGGGACAAGGTGTTCCTGGTGTCCAAGGTCTACCCCCACAATGCCAGCAAGCGCGGTGCGGTCGAAGCATGCGAGCGCAGCCTCAAGCGCATGCGCACGGACCGCATCGATCTTTATCTGCTCCACTGGCGCGGCAGCCATCCCTTCGAGGACACCGTCGCCGCCTTCGAGGCGCTCCAGGCGGCGGGCAAGATCCGCCATTGGGGTGTGAGCAATCTCGACACCGACGATATGGAAGAATTGCTTGAACGGGGCGGCGGCGCCTGCGCGGTAGACCAGGTGCTCTACAACCCCACGCGCCGTGGGCCGGAATATGATCTGTTCCCGTTCCTGGCGGAGCACAAAATCCCGATCATGGCCTATAGCCCCATCGAGCAGGCGCGGCTGCCCCGCTCGGGCGCGCTTGGCGCTGTGGCGCGCAAGCATGGGGTCGATCCCTACCAGATCGCGCTCGCCTGGGTGATCCGCCGCCCGGATGTGATTGCCATTCCCAAGGCCGGAACGCCGGATCATGTGCGGGCGAATATCGCGTCCGCCGCCATCGTGCTGGATGCCGAGGATCTGGCCGCCATCGATGTGGAATTCCGCCCGCCCACCCGCAAGCGCGGCCTGGAAATGCTCTGACGCCGGGCGTCACGGCAAGGCGCGGGCGATCAGGACCGCGTCGATGTCGGGAATGTCGCGCTTGAGCTGGTCTTCCATCCGGGCCAGCACATGGGAGACCTCGCCCATGGTCCGCTTCGGCGCGAAGCCGATGGTGATCTCCACATGGGCGATGCGGCCAGAGCGGCGCGTCCGCACACCCAGGAGGGCATCGTAATCGTCGAAGAAGACCGCGAGCGCCCGGTTCACCTTCTGCTGGATCGGCTCGGCGAGCGAGCGGTCCAGCAGATCGGGCAGGGCTTCGCGGACCATGGACACGCCCACCACAGCCATGAAGCCGGAACCGATCAGGCCGCCGATAACATCCGCTGTACGCGCAATGGCGGGGTCGGATGAGAGCGCGTCGATGACGACGCACACCACCACGGGGAAGGAGGCCACGGCCTTGGCGACATGGGCGCGCAGCTGGGCTTGCACGATCATGGAGCCGCCGGCCCGGCTCGCCTTCCACAACGGCCCGATGGGCCCCGCATTCACCAGGAAATTATAGCCAACGAGCACGATGGCGGCGCCCGCCCAGAAGTCGTCCTTGGGCTCTCCACCTCCTTCGCTGAAGGCACGGCTGACGATGAAGCCAGCGGCCAGAACCAGCAGGAGGCCGATCAGGAAACCGAGGCCGCGTTCCACTTTCCCGATGCCGTACTCATAGCTTGAGATCCGGCCGCGATGCAGGTTGCGCAGGGTCTGGAGCGAGGCCATGGCGACCACCAGCAGCAGCGTCCCGCGCAACATTTCCGACAGCATGGACAGGGAGCCGATGACCAGCGCGGCGATCCCATAGGGTACCGCAAGGCTCAGATCGAGCAGGATGGCGATGAGGATCGCGCGCTCGGCGTCGCGCTCGCTCGCGCTGGGCTGGCGAAGCATGGAGGGCATTTCCTTCATCGCCCAGCGAGCGGCCCGCGCATCACGAGTTTCTCGCCGCGGATCTCGAAACTGTCGAGCCGTTGCAGAAAGCTCATGCCCAGCAGGCTGGTGCGCAGGACCCCAGCGGGCGAGACGAGGGCCGGCACCCGCCGTTCCACGATGGAGCCGATGGTGATCTTGTCGAGAACCACCGAGGCCGCCTTGGTGCGCCCGTTCGCTGTGTCCACCGGCACGTCATATTTGAGGAAATCTACCGGAAGGCCGGCGGAACGGGCCGCTTCCAGCGTGAGCACCACGGAGGAGGCTCCGGTATCCACCAGCATGTGCACCGGCGAATCATTGATCGCAGCCCGGACGGCGAAATCCCCGTCGGCGCCGCGCGCGATTTCCACCGTCGCGGTCGGGCCGCTGCCGGCGCCCACATAGCCCGGAATGAGCTGCACCAACACTTTGTCGGCCACCTGCCGCAGCGGATCGCGATAGGTGTAGCCCATGGCCAGAACCACCGCGACGATCACCCAGAACAGAGCCGCCATCAGCGCTTCGCCGATGCGGCCGCGGAACATCGACCACGCGACCGCGCCGACGAAGATGAGAATCGCGAATTTCGAAATCAGGCTCGCGAACTGGCTCAAATCGAGCCCCGCCACCTCGCCCTGCTCATGATGGACGGCAAGCACGATCACGCCGCCGAACAGGCCCAGCAGCAAAATCCACAGAAGACGGTCGCCGCGCATGTCTCAATCCGCAAAGGCTTCGGGGCGTTGCTGGCGCAGGCGTTCGAGCCGCGTGGGCAATTGATCCATCACAGCGGCGCGCCGTTCGGCGGACATGGAGATCCAGGCGCCGATTTCCTGCGTCGTCCGCCCGCATCCCAGGCACAGGCTGGACAAGGGATCGACCTGGCAGATTTTCACGCACGGCGTTGCGATCGCCTGCGATGCGGCGGCAGGTCCGCCAGGGAAGGGGGAGGGGAAAACGGATTTGGCGTCGCTCATCTGCGCTCTTCGGGCCGTCGCGGGCCGCTCAACCGGGGTGGCGGATGCCTCAAACGGCCTTCGCGAACATAAGCACCGCCAGCAGGAAGGCAATCTCCGCCACTTGCTGCGTGGCGCCGGCGACATCGCCGGTCTGCCCGCCGATCAGGCGCGCGGAAAGCCTTGCCATGGCGAAGCCGGCCAGGGCCGGGGCGACCAGTCCCGCAAAGGTGGCGCCCACCCCGAAGCTCGGTACCAGCAGGACCGCCACGACGAGCGCGGCCATGAGGGCGCAAGCCATTGCGGCATCGGCGCCGGGCTGTCCTGCACCCGCAGAAGCGCCATCCGCACGGGCAGGCGGCAAAACCTGAAGCAGGACGATTCCCGCCGCTCGCGAGGCCGCGCCGGCCGCGATCAGCGCAAGCACGGCGCGCACCGGACCGCCGAGCACCAGCAGGGCCTCGAGACTTGCCACCCTGATCAAAAGTGAGAGAGCAAGCGCGCACGCGCCAAAGGTGCCGATGCGGCTGTCGCGCATGATCTCAAGCCGCCGGTCCTTGTCGCGGCCCCCGCCGAAACCGTCCGCCGTGTCGGCCAGCCCGTCCTCGTGGAAGGCGCCGGTGGCCAGCACCAGGGCGGCGATGGAGAGGCACGCGGCGAGAAAGGGCGGGAAGCCGAGGGCCGATGCCAGAAGCAGGACCGCGGCGCCAAACAGGCTGATGGCGGCCCCCGCCAGGGGAATCACATAGGCGATGCGCGCGAGGGGAGGCGCTCCGAAAGGCGTGTCCTCCCCGATCCGGGCCGGCACCGGCAGCCGCGAGAAGAAGCGCAGAGCGACGAACAGGTCCTCGACGAGGCGATTGCGGGTCATGCGCCGGATCCGGTACGGCCGCGCAGCTCGGCGGCCGCTCTTTGGGACCCTTATTTGCGCCTTGGGTCAAGCAGGTGCGCACAAGCTGGCGCGTCGCGTTTGCATTCGGCGGCTCGGCCGGTATAGTCCCGCCGCTTCGCCCGGCCTTGTGCCATCTGCGCGCGGCCTGGCCTTTCTTCAGATAGAACGAGGATGCACATGTTCATTACCCCCGCTTTCGCCCAGGGCGCCACGGCCGCCGGCGGCGGGACCGACATGCTCATTCAGCTTGCCCCGTTCCTGTTGATCTTCGTGGTCATGTATTTCCTGATCCTGCGGCCCCAGCAGAAGCGCGCCAAGGCGCACCAGGAAATGGTGAACTCCCTGCGCCGCGGCGACGTGGTGGTCACCGCAGGTGGTTTGGTTGGCAAGGTTGCGCGTGTGGTCGACGAGGCCGAGGTCGAGTTGCAGATCGCCGACAATGTGAAGGTGCGCCAGCTACGCTCGCAGATCACAGTGGTGCGCTCCAAGGCCGAACCCGCTAAGGATGAGGCGGCCTCCTGAGGCCGTAGAATCGCAAGACGATGCTGCACTTTTCCCGGCTAAAGACGACGGCGATTCTCGTCATCACGGCGATCGGTATCCTGTTCGCCCTTCCCAATCTGCTTCCGCCCGCCGCCTTGGCCGTGCTGCCGTCGTGGCTCGCTTCGAGCCGCGTGACGCTCGGCCTTGACCTTCAGGGCGGCTCGCACATCCTCCTGGAGGTGGACGGCGCGGCCCTGCGCAAAGAGCGGGCCGAGCAGATCCGGGACGAGGTTCGCAATGTGCTGCGCGAGCAGCGCATCGGCTATAGCGGGCTGACGATCCGCGACAGCGCGATCCAGCTTCGTCTGCGCGATCCCAACGACACAACCAAGGCGGTGGCGGAGCTGCGCAAGCTCGCGGCGCCCATCACCAATAGCCTGCTCGGCGGCAGCACCGGCGAAATGGACCTCACGGTCTCCAGCGCGAGCGAGGGGGCGGTCACCGTCACCTTGACGGATGCCGGGCTGACCGCCCGCATTCGCTCGGCGGTCGACCAGTCCATCGAGATCATCCGCCGCCGTATCGACCAGCTCGGCACGGTGGAACCGAACATCCAGCGCCAGGGCGCGGACCGCATCCTGGTGCAGGTGCCCGGCCTTCAGGACCCGCAGCGCCTGAAGACCCTGCTCGGGCAGACCGCCAAGCTGTCGTTCCGCATGGTGGATCAATCCATGTCGCCCCAACAGGCGCTGGAAGGCCGCCCGCCGCCGGATTCCGAGGTGCTCCAGGGCCAGGACGGCATTCCTTACCTTGTGGAGAAGCAGGTTCGCGTTTCCGGTGAGGATCTGGTGGACGCCCAGCCCGGCTTCGACCAGAATACGCGGCAGCCCATCGTCACCTTCCGCTTCAATTCCAACGGTGCCCGCCGCTTCGCCGCGACCACGCAGGCGGCGGTCGGCCAGCCGTTCGCCATCGTGCTCGACAATCAGGTGATCTCGGCGCCGCGCATCAACGAGCCGATCCTGGGTGGATCGGGCCAGATCTCGGGCTCTTTCACCGTTCAGCAGGCAAACGACCTCGCCATCCTGCTGCGGGCCGGTGCGCTGCCGGCGCCGCTGAAGGTGGTGGAGGAACGCACCGTCGGTCCCAGCCTCGGGCAGGATTCCATCGAGGCCGGAAAGCTGGCCGCCTTCGTGGCCGCCGGGCTGGTCGCGGTGTTCATGGTCGCCGTCTACGGCCTGTTCGGCCTCTTCGCGCTGGTTGCCCTGGCGGTGCACGTCACCTTGATGTTCGCCCTGCAATCGGTGCTCGGCGCCACCCTGACCTTGCCCGGCATCGCCGGCGTGGTGCTCACCATCGGCATGGCGGTGGATTCCAACGTCGTGATCTTCGAGCGCATCCGCGACGAGGCCCGCGAGGGCCGATCCGCCATCGCCGCCATCGACAAGGGCTTTACCCACGCGCTCGGCACCATCATGGACGCCAACGTGACCTCCCTTGCGACGGGCTCAATCCTGTTCCTGCTGGGCGGCTCGGGCCCGGTGCGCGGCTTCGCCGTCACCTATATCCTTGGCCTTCTGACCACCGTGTTCACTGCTTACACCCTCACCCGGCTCATGATCGCATGGTGGGTGAAATGGCAGCGCCCGGCGAAGCTGCCCATCTGAAGGTGCGCCGTAAATGCCTTTGATCGATTATATCCCGGCGCAAACCCACATTGGTTTCATGCGCCTGCGCCACGTCACCTTTCCGCTTTCGGCGGCGGCGATGGTGCTGGCTCTCGTGTGCTTCGCCACCTTCGGCTTCAACCTCGGCATCGATTTCCGGGGCGGCACGCTGGTGGAGGCGCAGACCAGCCAGGCGGCGGCCGATATTTCCGGCCTGCGCGAACATCTCGGCGACCTTGAACTGGGCGATGTCCAGATCCAGGAATTCGGTTCCCCCCGCGACGTGCTGATCCGCGTCGGCGAGGCCGGCACCTCGGACGCCGCCCAGCAGGCGATCGTCGGCAAGATCTCCTCCGCCCTCGGTACGGACTACACCATCCGCCGCGTGGAAACGGTGGGTCCGAGCGTGTCGGCGGAACTGGTGCGCCAGTCCATCATCGCGCTTCTGCTGGGCGCGGTGGCGGTGTTGATCTATCTGTGGTTCCGCTTCGAATGGCAGTTCGCGGTGGGTGCGATCGCGACCACGGCGCACGATATCTTCGTGACGCTGGCGATCTATTCGATTCTCGGGATCGATTTCGACCTCACCTCGATCGCCGCCATCCTTACCATCATGGGCTATTCGCTCAATGATACGGTGGTGGTGTATGATCGTATCCGCGAAATGCTGCGCCGCTACAAGCGCATCCCCCTGCCGGAGATGCTCGACCTCTCGGTGAACGCGACCTTCTCGCGGACCATCATCGTCTCCCTCACCACCTTCCTGGCGACGCTGGCGCTTTATTTCTTCGGCGGCGAAGTGCTCCGCGGCTTCTCCCTGGCCATGGCGGTGGGCATTATCGTCGGCACCTACTCCACCATCTTCGTGGCGGCGCCGATGCTGATTCACCTCGGCCTGCGCCCCAGCGCGGTGGAGGGCGAGAAGAAGCCGCAGGGCATCGCCGCGCGGGTCGATGAAGTGATGGCCCCCCTGACGGAGGAAGCGGAGATCCTGCCCGCCCCCCCCGACGCGCCGAAGCCGGCACCCGGTCCCTCGGCGAGTCGCGCGCGCTCGCGCGGCAAGCCGCGCAAATAACAGGCGAGGCGGCCCAAGATGGCGGAGCAGAAAACCGAGGCGTTCCTGCCCCGCCAGGTTCCCATCGACGGCTATGGGGACCGTTTCTTCCACTTTTCCGGCATGTCCTATTCCGGCTCGATCCTGGCTTTGCCGTCTGGGATTCGGCCCTGGGCGGTCGAGACCTTTTCCGCGCTCGATGCGGCGGCCCTCGCGCCGATCATCGCGGAAGCCAAGGCGTTCGAGTTGCTGTTCCTGGGCACAGGCCGAGACCCGGCGCATCTGCCGGAGCGGCTGAAGGAGCGGTTGCGCTCGGCGCACCTGCGCTTTGAACTAATGCCGACGCCCGCCGCCGCCTCCACCTATAATGTGCTGCTGGCCGAAGGCCGGCGCGTGGGCGCGGCGCTGATCGCATTCTGAGACCTTGAGGCGCGTCATGAGCGAAGACTCCGGCGCATCCGCTGCGCCTGATCTGGAAGCGGCCTATTCCCATTGCGCCGATCTCATTCGCGCTCACGACCGCGACCGATTTCTCGCCGCTTTGTTCGCCGCTTCGGCGCCTCGCCGCCACCTGATGGCGCTCTATGCCTTCAACCTGGAAGTGGCGCGGGTGCGCGAGGTGGTGCGCGAGGCGCTGCCCGGTGAAATGCGCCTGCAATGGTGGCGCGAAATCATCGAGGGGCTGGGACGTGGCGATGTTTCCGGCCATCCGGTCGCGGCAGCCATGCTCGACACCATCGCCGCCTGCGATCTGCCGCGCGGTGCCCTGCTGAACCTGATTGATGCCCGCACCTTCGATCTTTATGACGATGCCATGCCCACGCTCCACGATCTGGAGGGCTATGCGGGCGAAACCTCGTCGGTTCTGATCCAGCTCGGAGCGACGGTCCTTCTGGGCCGCGCCGATCCCGCCCTTTCAGATGCCGCCGGCCATGCGGGCGCGGCGATCGCGCTCACCGGCCTGATGCGAGCACTGCCGCTGCATGCCGCGCGCGGCCAGTGCTTTCTTCCCCTCGACGTGCTCCAGCGCCATGGTCTCACGCGCGAGGATGTGGTGAAGCGAAAAGCGGGGCCGGGCCTTGCGGCTGCGCTCGCCGAATTGCGTGCACGGGCCGCCCATCATGTGAAAGCGGCGCATGCGGCTTTGTCGCACGTACCGGCGCAGGCGGTGCCCGCGTTTCTGCCGCTGGCCCTGGTCGCCGGGGATCTGAAGGCGCTTGCGCGGGCTGGCGATCCTTTCACCCGAATCGTCGGTCTTCCGCCCTTTGCCCGGGCCTGGACGCTGTGGCGCGCGGCCGCGAAGGCGCGCGCCGGCCGCGACTGGATCAAGCCGCCGGCCGCGTGATCCGATCGGTCAGGTTGAGACGGCCGCGCGCGATCTGATCCACGAGTTCGCGGGTGACCTGCGAGCCGGACAGGCTTTCCAGCATCTCGATCTGGTTGCGGGCCACCAGCAGCAGCAGATCGTCGCGCACCACGCCGTTATTGTCGCGCGGCAGCAGCGGCACGAGCTGCAAATGGTCGAGGTGCGGCCGGTCGGGCAAGGCCGTGGCCAGATGGGCGCGCAGCGTCTCGGCGGTCAGATCGCCGCTGGCTTCCACGAAGGCATAGAGGCCGACCTTGCCGCCAAGCGTCTGGAAATCCGCCATATGCACGTCGCTCACCGCCGGATGGGCCAGCAGAGCCTCGGCGATGCGCGGCCCCACCTGCGTCACGCGCGGCCCGCGGCCCTCGGTATCCGAATAGGACATGAGCCTGCGAGTGACGAAGCGGTACACCCGCTTGCCGGTGGCCATCCACACGCGGGCGAAGCCGCTCTTGGTGGCCAGCATCTTGCGCTCGCGCGGGGTCAGCGCGTCGGGGCAATAGGTGCGCTTGTGCTTGAGCAGGTGGCGCACGTCCTCATAGGCGAGGATGCGCCCCAGCCGCGAGCGGCGCGAGATCGGCAGCGCCAACTGGAAATCCATCAGCCAGGCCTCGCCATCCGCGCCGCGCAGCCAGTTCTGCTGCTTCGCGAGGTCGTTATGGGCAAAGCCGGCGGCATGCAGCGTGCGCAGCGCTGCCTTGGCGGACTGAAAGAAGCCGAGATCGCCGTAGGGCCGCGCGATTTGCAGCGGCGCCCCCTCGATCCACCCGCGTACCAGGAAGCGGTGCCCCACCGCCAGAAGGGGCGTGGTGACGCCCGTGGCGCTGACCCGTTCCAGGGCCTTCACCTCGCCAGCGGCGAGGCGCGCGGCGATCGGGAAGAACCAGGGCGAGACCGCATTCCACCGCCGCAGAACGGCGGGATGTTCCGTGCCGGTCCGGTCGATCCAGGTGCCGCGTTCGACCGTCGAGAACACGTCGCGCTTGAGCACGGTATCCACGGTGAAGCGGGCGAGGTCGGCATTGTGCTCGACCGGGGTGAAAGGGCGCAGGTGCCTGGGCATGTGCGCCTCTTAAGCCGCCTCGGCCGGGCTGTCGAGCCAGGCATCCAGGTCCGCGAGCGCGCGCGCGGCGATGGCGTGCTTTTTCGCCAAGGTCTTTTCCGTGCTGCGCAGACGCTTTCCGTCCTCCCCCTTGGGATTGATCTCAAGCGGCGGAAACAGGCCGAAATTGATGTTCATGGGTTGGAACGAGCGCGGGCCGGCATCGATGGTTTCGATATGGCCGCCGGTAATATGGGCGAGCAATGCCCCGTGGGCGGTGGTCAGGGGCGGCAGGCTCAAGTCCTCGCCCCGCCGCTCGGCTGCGGCAAAGCGCCCGGCCAGAAGGCCGACGGCGGCGCTTTCCACATAGCCCTCGCAGCCCGTGATTTGGCCAGCGAAGCGCAGGCGCGGATCAGCCTTCAGGCGCAGCGTGCCGTCCAACAGGCGCGGCGAATTGAGATAGGTGTTGCGGTGCAGGCCGCCGAGGCGGGCGAACTCGGCATTTTCCAGTCCGGGAATAGTGCGGAACACCCGCACCTGCTCGCCATGCTTCAGCTTGGTCTGGAAGCCCACCATATTATAGAGCGTGCCAAGCTTATTGTCCTGGCGCAGCTGGATGATGGCATGGGCCTTCACGTCCGGCGCATTGGGATTGGTGAGGCCGACCGGCTTCATCGGCCCGAAGCGCAGGGTCTCGCGCCCGCGTTCCGCCATCACCTCGATGGGCAGGCACCCGTCGAAATAGGGCGTCTTGGCTTCGAAATCGCGCAGCGGCGCCTTTTCCCCGGCCAGCAGGGCGTCGATGAAGGCCTCGTACTGGTCCTTGTCGAGCGGACAATTGATATAGTCCGCGCCGGTGCCGCCGGGACCGACCTTGTCATACCGCGACTGGAACCAGGCCTTGCTCATGTCGATGCTGTCGAAATGAACGATCGGCGCGATGGCGTCGAAGAAGGCGAGGGCGGTTTCCCCGGTCAGTTCAAGGACCGACTGCGCCAGCGCCGGTGAGGTGAGGGGGCCGGTGGCGATAATCACCTTGTCCCAATCCGCGGGCGGTAGCCCGGCGATTTCCTCGCGGCGGATCTCCACCAGCGGATGGGACTCGAGCGCGGCCGTCACGGCTTCCGCAAAACCGACGCGATCCACGGCGAGCGCGCCCCCCGCCGGCACCTGATTGGCGTCCGCGCACCGCAGGATCAGCGAGCCGGCCCGGCGCATCTCCGCATGGAGGACGCCCACGGCATTGCCCTTGGGATCGTCGGAGCGGAAGGAATTGGAGCATACCAGCTCCGCCAAGGCCTGCGTGTGATGCGCTTCCGTGGAGCGGACCGGGCGCATTTCGTGGAGCACCACCGGCACCTCGCGCGTCGCCAGTTGCCACGCCGCTTCCGAGCCGGCGAGGCCGCCACCGATCACATGCACCGCGCGTTGTTCCGTCATGAGCTGTCCTGAAACCGGGCAGAGCTTCCCGGTGCGGGGCCGCCTGAGGCGCGCCCGAAAAACCGATCTGGCTCAATGCCCGAACATGGCGGCCGCTTCAAGATGCGCGCACGCGTCATCCCCCACGGCACCGCCGGAATGGAGGAAAAACATTCCTCAAACGAAAAAGGCCCCCGAATCGGGGGCCCTTGTCGTCCGTCGAGGCGGACGGATCAGGCGGCGAGCGACGCCTGACGGGCGATGGAACGGATTTCGGAACGGCTGACATTGATATCGCCGAGCGCGCGGTCATCGAGCTGGGACAGTTCGGCAACCGTACGATTATAAGCCTGCCAACGGCGCACCTGGCGGGCAAGAAGACCCCAAAGCAACATGATTTCTCTCCTTTGTGCGGCTGGCACTTTCGCGCCCCGCATCGTTGGGGAAGAGATAAGCCTGTTCGGAGCCCTAGCCAATGCATATTGCCGCAACGCAGCATTGCGGCAATCGCATATAATTTATACCAGCTGATAACTTTTTCGGCAGGGGTGCAGCGTGAAATGCCGAAGTTAAAGGCTTTCGCGGCGTTCTCAATCGGCGATCGCGCGCGCTCGCCTGCTCGCGCTGAGGGCGCAGCGCACCCAGCCGCCTACCTCCGCTGCACTGCATCATTGCCAGCCGGGGCCGACCTTGATCTGGGCTGGGAAAACGACGGAGGCTTACTCCGCCGCGGCCTGCCGCCGACCGCGCCTGACCTTCGGCGGCAAGGCCGGAACCTTGGCTTTCATGGGGCGCCGCGCGAGAACTTCCGCCAGAAAGGCGCCCGTGTGGGAGCGTTTCGAGTGAGCGATGTCCTCGGGCGGCCCCACCGCCACGATCTCGCCGCCGCCGTCGCCCCCTTCCGGGCCGATATCGATCACCCAGTCGGCGGTCTTGATGACCTCGAGATTATGCTCGATCACCGCCACGGTGTTGCCCTGCTCCACCAGTTCGTGGAGCACCTCCAGCAGCTTCGCGACATCATGGAAATGCAGGCCGGTGGTGGGCTCGTCCAGGATATAGAGTGTGCGGCCGGTGGCGCGCTTGGACAATTCCTTGGCCAGCTTCACCCGTTGCGCCTCGCCACCCGAAAGCGTATTGGCCTGCTGGCCGACCTTGATATAGCCAAGCCCGACCCGCGAGAGCGTCTCCAGCTTCTCGCGCACGCTCGGCACCGCCTTGAAGAAATCGGCGCCCTCGTCCACCGTCATGTCGAGCACGTCGGCGATGGATTTGTCCTTGAACGTGACTTCCAGGGTCTCGCGATTATAGCGCTTGCCCTTGCAGACGTCGCAGGTCACGTACACGTCGGGTAAAAAGTGCATCTCGATCTTGATCACGCCATCGCCCTGGCAGGCCTCGCAGCGGCCGCCCTTGACGTTGAAGGAGAAGCGGCCCGGCCCGTAGCCGCGCGCCTTCGCCTCCGGCAGGCCGGAGAACCATTCGCGCATGGGCGTGAAGGCGCCCGTATAGGTCGCCGGGTTGGATCGCGGCGTGCGGCCGATGGGCGACTGGTCGATGTCGATGACCTTGTCGAGATGCTCCAGCCCTTCCAGCTTGTCGAACGGGGCCGGCGCTTCGCTCGCATTGTTCAGCCGCCGCGCCACGGCCTTGTATAAGGTGTCGATCAGCAGCGTGGATTTGCCCCCGCCCGAAACGCCGGTCACGCACGTGAACAGGCCAAGCGGGATTTCCGCCCGCACATTCTTCAGATTGTTGCCGCGCGCGCCGACCACCGCCAGCATCTTGCGGGGATTCGGCTGGCGGCGCGTCGGCACGCCCACGGACAGGGCGCCGGTGAGATATTGGCCCGTCAGCGAATTGGGGTCGGCCATGACCTGCGCCGGCGTGCCCTGGGAAACGATCCGCCCGCCATGCACCCCGGCGCCGGGACCCACGTCCACCACATAATCGGCAGCGAGGATGGCGTCCTCGTCATGCTCGACCACGATCACGGTATTGCCCAGCTCCCGCAGGCGCTTCAGCGTCTCCAGCAGGCGCGCGTTGTCGCGCTGGTGCAGGCCGATGGACGGCTCGTCCAGCACATAGAGCACGCCCGACAAGCCGGACCCGATCTGGGAGGCAAGGCGGATGCGCTGGCTTTCCCCACCGGAAAGCGTGCCGGAGGACCGGGCGAGGGTGAGATATTCCAGCCCCACGTCCATCAGGAAGCGCAGCCGGTCACGGATCTCCTTGAGGATACGCACCGCGATCTCGTTCTGCTTCGCGGTCAGCAAGGCGGGCAGCGCCTCAAACCAAGCGCTCGCCGCGCGCACGGAAAGCGCGCCGGCCTCGCCGGCATGCATGCCGCCCACCTTCACCGCCAAAGCCTCCGGCTTCAGGCGATAGCCGTGGCAGACCGCGCAGGGCACGGTGGAGAAATATTTCGAAATCTCCTCCCGCGCCCAGTCGCTTTCGGTCTCCTTCCAGCGCCGGTCGAGATTGCGCACGATGCCTTCGAAGGTCTTGTGGGTCTCGTAGGCGCGCAGGCCGTCGTCATAGGCGAAGGCGATCTGCTCCTCGCCAGAACCGTAGAGAATCACGTCGCGTGCCTTTTCCGGCAGGTCGGCGAATGGCACCGTGAGCTTGAATTTGTAATGCTTGGCGAGCGCGTCCAGCGTCTGCCCGTAATAAGGCGAGGTGGATTTCGCCCAAGGGGCGATGGCGCCCTGCTTCAAGGTGCGGGATTTGTCCGGCACCACGAGATCGGGATCGATGGTCTGCTCCACGCCGAGCCCGTCGCAGGCCGGGCAGGCGCCGAACGGATTGTTGAACGAAAACAGCCGCGGCTCGATTTCCGAAATGGTGAAGCCGGAGACCGGGCAGGCGAACTTTTCCGAGAACATGATGCGCTTGGGCGCGCCGTCCACGTCCTTCTCGTCGGCGAATTCGACCACGGCGATGCCGTCGGCGAGTCCGAGCGCGGTTTCGAAACTGTCGGCGAGACGGGTTGCGATATCGCCCCGCACCACCAGGCGATCCACCACCACGTCGATGTCGTGCTTGAACTTCTTGTCGAGCGCGGGCGCCTCGGCGATCTCATGGAACGTGCCATCGAGCTTCACACGCTGGAAGCCCTTCTTTAGGAACTCCGCCAATTCCTTGCGATATTCGCCCTTGCGCCCCCGCACCACCGGCGCCAGCAGGTAGAGCCGGGAGCCTTCGGGCAGGGCCAGCACCCGGTCCACCATCTGGGATACGGTCTGGCTCTCGATGGGCAGGCCGGTGGCGGGCGAATAGGGAATGCCGACGCGCGCCCAGAGCAGGCGCATATAGTCGTAGATCTCCGTCACCGTGCCCACCGTGGAGCGCGGGTTCTTCGAGGTGGTCTTCTGCTCGATGGAGATGGCGGGCGAGAGGCCGTCGATCTGGTCGACATCCGGCTTCTGCATCATCTCCAGGAATTGGCGGGCATAAGCGGAGAGGCTTTCCACATAGCGCCGCTGGCCCTCCGCATAGATCGTATCGAAGGCGAGCGAGGACTTTCCGGAGCCGGACAGGCCCGTGAATACCACCAGGCTGTCCCGGGGGATATCCAGGTCCACATTCTTGAGATTGTGCTCGCGCGCACCGCGTACGGAAAGCAGGCGGGCATCTCGGCGCTCGGACGGCGAAGAGGGCATGCGGGGAGGGGGCGCGCGATCAGTCATGAGGCTCGGGCTTAGGGTCAGCGGGCAGGGAGGGCGAAGGCGTCCGCCAAGCGGAGCGCGGCGCCTTCCTGCCCGCCACCTTGGTTAATTTAGGACACGGTGTGCGCTGCGGTAGGGAACGTAAGCCGAACATAGGCATCAAAACCGAAAAAAGGAATGCGTAGGCTTCAGACTCATCTTGCGGCCAGTGTGCGTGATTGCTAGAACAGATCAAGAACATTTGCACTCCGGCTTCGGCCTTCGGGACCTTTTGGTGGAAAAGGCGTGTGCGCCCCTCGCTTCGCAGAAGGGGGGCGCTAGGGTGCAGCTTCGGTTCAGCCGGCATCGCCCGGCACGCAAGACAGGGAGCGGGCGATGGCCGGCAGCGTCAATAAGGTGATCCTGATCGGCAATCTGGGCCGCGACCCGGAAATCCGTTCGTTCCAGAACGGCGGGCGGGTGGCGAGCTTCTCCATCGCCACGTCCGAGACCTGGCGCGACAAAGCCTCGGGCGAGCGCAAGGAACGCACGGAATGGCACCGCATTTCGGTGCTCAATGAAAATCTCGTGGGCGTGGTGGAGCGCTTCGTGAAGAAGGGCTCCAAAGTCTATATCGAGGGTCAGCTCGAGACCCGAAAATATGAGAAGGACGGCCGCGAGCAATATACCACTGAGGTGGTCCTGCGCCCCTATCGCGGCGAGCTGACCCTTCTGGATGGCCGCAGCGGCGGTTCCAGCGAGGGCGGCGGCGGCGATGATTATGCGGGCGGCTCCGATTTCGGCTCATCAAGCCCGATGGGTGGTGGGGGCGGTTCGTTCGGCGGGGGCGGCGGCAGCTATGGGGGCGGTTCCGGCGGGCGCCGGTCCGGTGGTGGCGGCGCTGGCGGCGCCGGTGGTGGTGCGGGTTCGGGTGGCAGCCGCCCTTCCGACGACATGGACGACGAAATCCCGTTTTGATCGGGATCTGCGACTTCTCCGGATTTTCAAGAGGCTGCGAGTTGGCGGCGAGGCGTTGGCGCGCGCCGCAAGCTCGAGCATTTCGCCCTGTTTGGGGTCGCAGCGACGGTACAAGAAGGGGCGATGCGGCGCCAAACTTGAGGTCGTCGGCGTAAGGTATTGTAAAAACGAGGATACTTATACCCGCGCCGGCGGTCTTTCGCTGGCGTGACGGGCATGAATCGGCTAAAAGACAGGGCTTACAAGCTCATTATGAGAGACCCGTCTTTTGGCTGACAACGAGACGCCGCGACAGGGAGGCGACCTGCCTTCCGACATCCGGCCGGTATCCATCACCGAAGAATTGTCCCGCTCCTATCTCGACTACGCCATGAGCGTGATCGTCGCGCGGGCGCTTCCGGACGTGCGCGACGGGCTCAAGCCGGTGCATCGGCGCATTTTGTTCTCCATGCACGAGAACGGCTACGAGTGGAACAAGTCCTATCGCAAGTCGGCCCGCGTGGTTGGCGACGTGATCGGTAAATACCATCCCCATGGCGACCAATCGGTCTATGACGCCCTGGTGCGCATGGCCCAGCGATTTTCCATGCGGCTTCCTCTGGTGGACGGCCAGGGCAATTTCGGCTCGGTGGACGGCGATCCGCCAGCCGCCATGCGGTACACCGAGGTGCGGCTGGAAAAGGTCGCCAACGCGCTGTTGGACGATCTCGACAAAGACACTGTCGATTATCAGGAAAACTACGACAACAGCGAGCGCGAGCCTTCGGTCCTTCCGGCCAAGTTCCCGAACCTGCTGGTGAATGGCGCGGGCGGCATCGCGGTCGGCATGGCGACCAACATCCCGCCGCACAATCTCGGCGAAATCATCGACGCCGCGCTGGCCCTGATCGACGATCCTTTACTGGATCCCGACGCTTTGCTGGATGTCGTGCCCGGGCCCGATTTCCCGACCGGTGCCCTCATTCTCGGCCGTTCTGGCATCCGTCAGGCCTATTTGACAGGGCGCGGCTCCATCATGATGCGGGCCAAGGTCTCCATCGAGACCGTCCGTAAGGACCGCGAAGCGATCATCATCACCGAGATCCCCTATCAGGTGAACAAGGCGACGATGATCGAGAAGATCGCGGAGCTGGTGCGCGAGAAGCGGCTGGAAGGCATCGCCGAAATCCGCGATGAATCCGATCGCGAGGGGATGCGCGTCTATATTGAAATCAAACGCGATTCCCAAGCCGATGTGGTATTGAACAACCTTTACCGCATGACGCCGCTGCAGAGTTCGTTCGGCGCCAATATGGTGGCGCTGTCCGGCGGCCGC
>NCEH01000160.1 GCA_002304505.1 Rhizobiales bacterium 32-66-11
AAGCCGAGCCCGTCATCGAGCATGGCGAAGCGACCGGACGCGAGCACAAGGCGCTGGCGATACGTGCCGGCGACATACTCGCCGGTGCCGGCCTTGTTGAACGGCAGGCCGGTCTCGGCGGCGAGCTTGTCACCGACGGCGTCCAGTTCCCGGCGGCGGAGCGTGTCGATGAGGTTGCGGGCGAAGACGACGCGCCGTCCCTGTCGTTCGGCCAGCCCCTCGCGGATGAGATGCTCGGCGCGTCGGTCAAGTGCCTGGCTCACCTCCGCGCCGAAGCCGCCGCCGGAGAGAGCGACGGGGTCACGCGCAATGGCCTGACGGTCGAGCCAGGTGGCGCCGGTGGCCGTCACCTGATGGGCGAGATCCAGATCGGAGCGCACCGCGAGCGCGATGCGCCGCTTGCCGAGCGCATCATCGAAGGTCCGCAGTTCGACGATGGCGCCTGGCGCGGCGTCACCGGCCGCGTCGAGATCGGGCAGCCGGATGTGATGGGAGCGCCCGTCCACGCCATCGACGATGGCATAGGCCGAGCCCTGGAGTTCATCATCGAGTCCACGCGCGACAAGCCGGCCGATGACCGGCACGTCGAGACTCTCAGCGGCGAGGACATAGCTCGCCGTGCCGCGCTCGATCCCGCGGTCGGTCAGGGCGCGGTGCATGCGCTTGATAATGTCGCCGCGCTCACCGAGCGCGCGCAATGTAGCCTCGGCTTCCGGCTCCATCACCCATTGGGCGTTGCCGATCTCCTTGGCGAGGCCGAGCGCCTCGAGTTTGCGAAGGCGCCCGATCTTTAGCGTATGGTGCTCGTCCGGCTGTCGGCAGGGAGCCGGCGCCATGTCGATGATGCCGCTCTCCCGGGTCTCGCGGACAAGCTGGCGGTCGAGCTCGGTCCAGCGCTCGGCCTTGATCTGGCGTTCCAAACTCCGGCGGATATCGAGCTCTGTGCGGGGCCCGAGTTCCTGGGTGATCAGGTCGCGGGCGCGATCGCGCATGCCCTCCTTGATGTAGTCGCGGGAGATCACGAGATCCTGGCCATCGTCGCGGCGGCCTCGCACGATCAGATGGACATGGGGATGCTCGGTGTTCCAATGATCGATAGCGACCCAGTCGAGCCCGGTGCCGAGGTCCTTCTCCAGCTGCCGGGCGAGGTCGCGGGTGAAGGCCCGCAGGTCCTCCATCTCCAGGGCATCGTCGGGCGAGATGATGAAGCGGAAATGGTGCCGGTCCTCGCGGCAGCGCTCGGTGAAGGCGTCGACATCCACGCTGTCGGTCTCGGGACCAAACATCCGCGCCTTTTCACCGTCGCGGGTCACCCCCTCGCGGCGAAGATAGGTGAGGTGCTGACTGAGGGAGCCCGCACGGGCGGTGTGTCGGACGACGCGGGCCTTCACCACGGCGCCGCGTGACCGCGGCGTAATCCGGCGGCTGGCCTGAAGGCTGGCGACCTGTCCGCTGCCGAAACGCGAGCGATTGCCGGCGGCGATCTTGCCGGAGCGAGAGACCCCGCCGCCGGCCTTCCGGGCCGCAGCGAGCGCCTGGGCGATGAAGGGGCGGGCCTGCTGGGCGCGGGTCGAGCGGATGCCGCCGGGACGGACGCGGAACTCGCGGTCATCGCTCACGGCGAAACCTCGCAATGTGCGGAAAATCGTTGATGCGGTGCCATTTGCGGCACGCACAAACCTTGTGGTTCGGCTCCGCAAGGTGCCGAAGGCGCGGAAAACACGTGGTGAAACAACGCCCCGACAGCCGCGCAATGTGCGCCCTTTTATCCTGCCCTCGTGCGGTCGTGGTTCCTGTCCTGCGCCGTCTTGCCCGCCACGGAACGCCAGAGCCCGACACCATGCGAAAGCGGGTCACCCTGCTCATGGCGCCCTCCGCGATGGCAACGGTGCAGCGAAAAGCGCGTCGGAGCGCGGCGCGAGGAGCGCGGCATCGTCTGGATTGCTGCGCGCGGGCGGCGTGGCGAACAGCGGCGCCTCTTGCCAGCTTTGCGCCATTGGACGCACCAATCCGGTGGCGCCGGCTGCAGAGTCTTTGTCGATGATCGGCGCCAAGGCCGCGATGTAATTGCGCGTTTCCGGCGGCAGCCGCCCACCCGCAAGCGATGCCTCATAGCGCGCCGGCCCGGCATTGTAGGCCGCGAGCATGGCGCGGATGCTGCCATAGCGGTCATGGAGCTGGCGCAAATAGGCGGCCCCGGCGAGGATGTTGTCGCGCGGGTCGAACGGATCAGCGCCGAGACCATGATGAACGCGAAGCTCGTCCCAGGTCACGGGCATGATCTGCATCAGACCCATGGCACCGGCTGGTGAGACGGCGCGCGGATCGCCGCCGCTCTCGGCCCGCAGCACCGCACGGATCCAACTGGCCGAAAGCTCGAAGCGCTGCGCGGCTTCGTCGATAAAGGCGGCGTAGGACGTGACGGCATACGCCGCAGTCGGCGACATGGTCTGCGCGGTGGCAGAGCCGGGCGATGCACCGCCAACCAGCAGTCCGGATGCGAGGAAGAGCACCGAGCGATACATGTCAGCGCACCGCCGCGCGCCAGATGAAGTCGCCGTCGCCGGCTTCATCTGTGAGCAGTGGCATTGCTCGCCCGATGACGGTCGTAGCCGGGATCGGGCCGAAGTAACGGCCGTCGAGACTGTCACCGACGTCTGGGTTCATCAGGAACAGATGACCAGGAGCGATACGCCGGCAGCCCTGCCAGACTGGCAAATCGCGGCCCATGCGGTCGCGCGGCAGCGCGTCGCCATGCGATACGCCATCGACGGTGATGGCGTCATTGAAGCGGCAGACCTCTTGTCCCGGAAGCCCCATCACACGCTTCAATAGCGGCGTGCCCTCACCGAGATAGCCACGTGCGATGAGGAACGCAGCGAGCGGCGGTGGCGGCATTACCGCCACCAGATCGGTGATCTCAAGATGATCCGCCGGCTCGAGCGAGTAGAGCCCGACAGGAACGCTCGCCGAGACATTCCAGATCAGCTTGAGCGGCGTCGGCAGCGTGGCGGCGTAGGCCATGCCGACGCTGGCGGCCGCAGCCATCAGCACATAGGCGGCGCGGTTCATTGACCGCACTCCTGCCGCTTCAGCGACGCCTGATGGCGCTCTATCGTGTAGGCGCGCGGCTCGAAGCCGACACTGATGCGGTGCGCGACATGACCCCAGTGATCAGGGGCGACGGTCGCCGCATCAATGCCGATCGCCTCGATGGCGTCGATATGCTGCAGGATTTTCTCGACCTTCGGCCAGCCATCCACCCGCAGCAGGATCTCGCCGCCGGGCCGAACGAAAGGCAGCGTCTGGTAGCCTTCGCCCGGCGCCACGCAACGCACGATGTCGAGGCGGGAGGCCACAGTGCCGAAGTCATTCGACGCCCACCGGACAAAGGCGAAGATGCAGCCGGGAGGGAAAGACAGGATGCGCCGGCGGCGATCCAGAAGCTGCTCATGCGCGTGATGGCCGAAGCGGATCCAGTTCTCGATGCGCTTCTCGATATGTGTCAGCTCGACGTGGGTCAGGGCATCGGACGGGGGACTGGACGCGGATGCCGTGCTTGCCGCACGGGGCGCAAACGCCGCGCTCATGGCTGGTCTCCTGATGTGGGAGGGAATTCACGGGCGAGGAGGTCGCGCAGCATCTCGGCGACGGTGACACCGCGCCGGAAGGCGGCGACCTTGATCCGCCCGCGCAGGTCGGGCGTCACATCGATGGTGAGGCGCGCGGTGAACGCGGCGCCGGGGCGGTGCTCAGGCGCGACATCCGCCGCCTTGATCCAGTGCTCCGGATCGGCAGGTCGGGAGGCGAAGTCGCGGCGGATCGAGCGTTCGCTCATCGCGCTTGCCTCCCGAGGTCGAGACCATTGATCTCTGCGCTCAGCGCAGCGATCTCGCGCGTAGCTGGCCCGGCATCGTCGCGCTCGAAGACGAGACGCCCGGATTGCGCGGCCGCCGCAAAGGCGATGCGCTGACCGATGGTGCTGGTGAGCACCGGAGGATCGTGATCGGCAAGCATCCGCGCGGTCTCGCGGGCGAGAACGGTGCGCGCGCCGCAGCGGTTCAGGACGAACCGGACCACCATCTCCGGGCGGTAGATCCGCGCCTCGCGGATCAGCGCCAGCATCTCGGCCGACGCCCAGCCGTCAAAGGGCGAGGGCTGCACCGGGATCAGCACCAGATCGGCGGCGAGCAACGCCGAGCGCATCAGACCGGCGACGCGGGGCGGTCCATCGATGACGATGTGATCGGCGTCGCGCGCGAGCTCCGGCGCCTCCCGGTGCAGCGTATCGCGTGCAAGCCCGACGACACCGAACAGCCGTGGCAATGCCTCGCGGCTGCGCTGCTGAGACCAGTCGAGGCTGGAGCCTTGCGGATCAGCGTCGATCAGGGTGATCCGCTGTCCCTGCCGGGCCCATTGCCCGGCGAGATGCAGCGCCAGGGTGGTCTTGCCGACCCCGCCCTTCTGGTTGAGGAGCGCGACGATCATGGCGCGCTCCGCACGTTCACCGGGGACGCGCTCGTCGTAGTAGAATGGCGTTGTTCCGTTAGAAGGATTCCGAAGGAATCCAGGTTAGAGAAGTTAGGGGCGCCAGAAGTCTCTGATTCAGAACGGTGAATCGTCGATTTTGGTCCCCGATAGCACGAGGATCCGGTCCCTGATGGCACGAGGGTGCTGGTCCCCGATAGCACGAGATGATTCACAGCTTGTCCCCAGATCGGATGGCCGCGAGACGGCGACGGGTTGGCAGGGCAAGGCTTGCAGCGTCGATCTCGACAAAGGAGAGGATGTCGGCACCGTCCGTCTGGCGGTGCATGCCGAGCCGGTAGCCGGGCAGCGCCTGGCGGCCCACGATCGCGCGCAGGTCATAGGCGAAGTGCTTGAGGGGCGAGAGGCTGCCGGATTTGGCGTGGAGGTGAGCGACGTCGAAGCTCCAGCCGTGGTCCTGGTGCCCGCCATGCTTGCGCACCAGACGGTAGAGCCAGCGCTCAAGTCCGCCCGTCAGCCCGAAATAGGCCCGGTCGATGGTGAGCACGAGGGCGTCGTCGAGCACGGCGCGGTAGAACCAGTCCGGCAGGATGAGGTCGACGCCATCGGGCCGTCCATTGCGGTCGGTGCGCTCCTGCCATTCGTTGATCCACGAGAATCGGTGCCGGCGCCCCTCCGCCGGCTGGCGGATGGTGGTCGAGACCGTCGTGGATTGGAGGCGGTCGAGCGCGGCCTTGAGGCGCTGATAGTCGCGCAGCGAGGTGCCGCGCCCGACAAAGGTGAGGATCTCATAGGGCGTCGCTGCCATCAGGCGCGAGGTGCGAAGCCCCGCGTCGCGCGCCTCGACGATCTGGCTGGCGGCCCAGATGAGAATGTCGGCGTCCCAGATCGTCGCCATGCCGTGGTCGGGCACGGCCTCGACCCGGATGGCGATGCTGCCGGTCCGGAAATCGATCGGCGCCACGCGATGGGTCTTGGAGAGGGAGAAGAAGGGATAGGCCATGAGATCCTGCGCATCTCGTGGCGCGAAGTCCCCCGGCAGGGCGCGGAACAGATCGAGCTGTCCGCGCTCCGAGAGGCTGTGATGCCGCGCCGCCATGGGGGGCGTTCAGCGCGCGGCGCGGCCGGCGAACGAACCGGCGGCAAGTGCATGGCGCTTGGCCGGCAGGACAGTGCCGCGCGGATCGGAGGTCGAGGTGACCGCGCCGCGTTCGGTCCAGGCCTGCAGGTCGTCGATGGAATACACGACGCGCCCGCCCAGCTTGCGATAGGCGGGACCGGTGCCATAGGTGCGGTGTTTTTCCAGCGTGCGGGCCGACAGGCTGAGAAACGCGGCGGCTTCCTTGGTGCGCAGGTAGCGCGGCGGGAGGGTGGCGAGATCGGGTCGCATGGAGCGGGCCTCCGTGGGCGTGGCGGGAGCCGCCGGAGTGTGGCGGCGGACGGTGACCACGGTGGCGGAGGAGGAATGTCGGGAGGGATGGGGAAGATTGGGGGGCTAAAATCCCCACCCCCTCACGCCCGACGACGGTGGCGGAACAGCCGCAGATAGCCGCCGGCGATCAGGCCGGTGCCGCCTTCCACCAGGCCGATGACGCGGTCGCGCAGAGGAGACGTCTTCCAGGGATCGGCCGCGACCCGCTCGATGCCGAACAAGGCCTCGGCAATGTCACGGTAGCTCGCGCCCCGGCTTCGTCCGTCGCAGGCTTGAAGCATCAGCCGGAGGCGGCCGCGCTGCTGCCGAGTGATGCGAGTATCAGGTGGCACGCGCCTCCCAAGGTGCGCATGCCAGAGACGATTCAGCGCCTCGATGCGGCCGGGCAGGTCGTCGTCAAAGGGGATCAGGGCGGCGATCGATGCGCCCGGTCCTATGCCGGAAAGCAGAAGATGCGGCGGCGCCGCATGATCAGGTGGTTCGGCAGGCACAGCGTGAGGTGCCATGCCGGTGCCCAGCAGATGGTCGGGAAGCTCGGTGAGGACGGTGACGGAGGGATTGATCCGTGGGGACCAGTGGACCGGCTGACGGGTCGCGGGGAGCGAGGGTTTCGCTGGGACATCGTAACCCCCATAGATGCTCGGCCTCGGCTGGGAGGGGAGCAGCCGCTCTCTCAGCGTCCACAAGGGCCCGATAGGCCTCCTGGTAGGATGGATCCCGCCTCAGGCACTCCCAGGCCAATCCCTCCACCGAGAGATCATCGAAATAGTCGTAGGTCCGACTGTCTCGCCAGCGCGACGTATCGGGCTTCATGAGCGACTCCCAGACGGTGCATGCCGTGGGGTCACAGGCAACAGGTGATGCGGCGCGCGCATCACCTGGACCGGGGCGCTTCAGTTGATGCGATGTGGGAGCAGATCGCGATAGCCTGTCTGGGCGAGCCAACGGGCGCGCTCCAGATGGCTGTCATGCACCGCGCGGGCGCGGGAGGGCTCCTGCGCCGGATCAATCCCGAACAGGACGACCACCACTTCCTGCCAGTTGGCTCCCTCAGTGGTCGCGTCGAGGAGGCGCATATAGAGCTTGATATGGGTGCGGTCATAGGCGGTCAGTTCCTGACCGGACGGCGCCTTATCATCAAACGCCTTGGCCACGTCCATCCCCCGCAGGCTGCCGTTTCTTCTGTCGCAAGCCAAGCCGTCGGCGACGGCGTGGGGCTGCAATTTGGGATCATTCTACCATAAGTGATCACAAAGCCGAACGCCACGCCGCTGGTGCGCACACCTGATCCACGATCTCTTTGGTACTGACGATACGAGGCACACAGCGACCGCTGCCCACACCGTGGCGAGTGCGATGTAGAGAATACTCCGTGGTGAAATACTCATCAAGCGACTGCTCTCTCGGCCATGGAGATCCGAGAGGTGTTCGCGCGCAATC
>NCEH01000161.1 GCA_002304505.1 Rhizobiales bacterium 32-66-11
GTCCGCCAAGTGGGCGGCGACAGCGCGTCGTTGATGAGCGGTTTATAGGACCCGCCTCCAAAACTGTCAACACGCCCTCACAAACTAAAATGAACCAACCATGACATCCTGTGGAAAATGATCCGGCTAAAAGATGGATAAGCACACAATTACAATAACATGGACGAATCAGAAGCCTGGGGATGAAGGTAACGGGGCGCGGGGGCTCCAGCGCCGGCGGCCCATATTTGGCGCCCGGACGCCGCAAAAAAATCATCCGCCATTCGCGCTCGATCGGCGTTGTTTCGCCCTGGTACCCTCGTCCGCTACCTCTCCGAGGCATCCGCACCGCCCGCGTGCCGCCGGCCGCGACGCGCCCGCCTGCAGCACGGCGGAACGCCCGGCTTCGGGCATGGAGATTTGTGAATCGCGCGTCGCGCGCGAGGCCGCGCCGCGGCACGGCTTGCAAAAACCTGTCGCGGCAAGGTTTTGCGGCTTCGCCATGCTTTTGCCTTTTCCACCCCCTCACATCCGGCCGCGTTCGGGCATCGAGGGCGTCTCATTGACGGGGCCGCAGGGTACCGTCATGGTCGCGCTTCGTCGGGTAAGGATGCGCGGGCGCGCTGGGCGCGGCATCAGCAAAGGGTCGGGACTTGCAGCACAGACGATCGGCCGGCGCCTGGCGGGACGCGACAAGCGCCGCCGGGCTTGGCGACGAGCCCCCGCTCGGCGTCGACGGCGATGAAGAGGAAATCGACCGCCGCCGGATCTCCGTACGCTGGCTCGCGGCTACGCTGCTGACCGGCCTGTGCGGCAGCTTCCTGATGGGCGGCGCCGTCTATGCCGCGCTGGATGGGGACCACCGCTTCGCATCCCTTCCCGAGACGGTCCGCGCGGCCGTGCGCGGCGCGCTTGCCGCCGGCGAGCGCCCCTCGAATTCGGCCCGCAAGGGCGATCGGATGTCGCTGCTGTCGGAAGCCTCCACCGCGCGGCAGACCTTCCGCCTGTCCGTCACCACCAAGGTGGGCGACAAGGAAATCATCAAGGTTCGCCCATTCACGCGCGTCGCCGCCAACCTCGCCATGTCCACCACCAGCGTGTCCTCCAATGTTCCGCGCTTCAATCCCGCGCAGATCGTGTCCCAGTCCGTGGACAAGGAAGAGGCCGCCCCGCAGGCCGAGCCCACGGGCGAGGTCACCGTGGTGATGCGCGATCTTTCAACCGCGCCGCCCCACCTGAAATTCGGCGCGGCTGTCGCGATGGAGGATGTGCTGGTGAAGGTGCGCGAGGTGGCGGAACTCGCCCGCGCCCAGCCCGTGCTGGCCGCGAGCCTGCCGCAAGCCATCACCGGACTTGGCGCGAAGCCCGGCGCGCCCGATGGCTCCGCGCCCTATCTCGCCTATGCGACCACGGGCAATTATCCTGCGACGGCCGGCATCGGCCCGAAGGTTGAGGTCCCGGAAAACGTCAGCTTCCTCGGCAAGACCTCCGACGAGACCTCGGGCGGCAATGCCTGGTCGGACCAGACCGTGTTGGTGAAGAAGGGCGACACCATCGTGTCGATCCTCACCGACAACGGCGTCAGCCAGGACGAAGCGCGCCAGGCGGCGGCGGCTTTCGGCCGGGGGCGTGACGGCACGGTGAAGGACGGCCTGCGCGTGCGCCTGCTGACGCAGGACGGCGCCGACAAGAAAACCCACCCGCTGCGCATCTCCCTGTTCAGCGACGCCGGGCACGAGGGCACGGTCGCCAAGGCGGACAATGACAAGTTCGTGCAGGTGGCCGAGCCGACCGAGACCGACGTGGGCGGCATTTCCGAGGATGTGGACGACGACGACGACGGCCCCGGCATCCGGCTCTATGACAGCCTCTATGAAACGGCGCTGCGCAACGAAGTGCCGCGCAATATCATCGCCGATCTGGTGCGCGTCTATTCCTTCGACGTCGACTTCCAGCGCCGGGTGAAGCCGGGCGACAATTTCGAGGTGCTCTACACCGAGGACGGCGGCGACGAGGAAGTGCTCTTCGCCGCGCTCAGCACCAATGGCGAGACGCGCCGCTACTACCGCTTCCAGACCTCGGACGACGGGCTGGTCGATTATTACGACGAGGATGGCAAGAGTGCGAAGAAGTTCCTGGTGCGCAAGCCGATGGCCGGCGGCATCATGCGCTCGCCGTTCGGATATCGCCGCCATCCCATCCTCGGCTATTCCAAACTGCATACCGGCGTCGATTGGGCTGACGCAGTGGGAACCCCGATCTTCGCCGCGGGCAACGGCACGATCATCTATGCCAATTGGAAATCCGGCTACGGGCGACACACGGAAATCCAGCACGCCAACGGCTATGTCACCACTTATTCCCACCAGTCCGGCTTCGCGAAGGGCATTCGCGAGGGGGTTCAGGTGCGCCAGGGGCAGGTCATCGGCTATCTCGGCTCGTCCGGTCTCTCCACCGGCCCGCACCTGCATTATGAGGTGAAGATCAACGGCTCGTTCGTGGACCCCATGCGCGTGAAGCTGCCGCGCGGGCGGGCCCTCGATGGGCGGTTCCTGGCGGAGTTCAGGAAGGAGCGTGAGCGCATCGAGCTTCTGCTCAGCCACGCACCCGTGCCCCCGAAGGTGGCCTCGGCAGCAAGCACCAGCCGATCCAAGTAAGCCGGAAACACGGGAGCGCCCTCGCACTCCTGTGTTCCCGCCCGGCATCTTCGGATAAACTCGCGGTCTGCCCAGGCGCGAACCGCGAGCTTGTTCATGAAAACCTGTATGTCACGTGCCGGGCGGCGGATCGCCTGCGCTCTGTTGCTGACCGCCGCGCTTCCTGCAGCAACATTTGGCGGACCGGCCGACGACGCCTACATCGCATCGCGCGATAAATATGTCGCCGCCATCGCCGCCGCTGAAAAGGCCGGAGCGGACAATGATGCGGTCTTCAAGCAGGACGAGAGCGCCCGCGCCGATCTTCTAAAACAGATGACGGCGCTGCTCGGTCCGCTCGCCTTCAAGGGGCTGGAAAAGACCCCCAGCTTCTCCCCCGGCGCGTTGTATGACGGTGACCTGGAAAGCGGGCGGCCGGACGGGCTGCTGTTCCACGATGCGAAATATGAGACGCGCATCTTCGTCTCGCCCGAGCCGGTGCTCGCCAATTGGGTGGACCACGAGGCGGAGAACCTTGGCCTGCGGGCGGGCGAAGGGCTGGATGGCGCGCTCAGATGTGATCCCTTCTATACCCAGGCCACCGGCAGCGATGCCGCCTTCCAGGGCTATGTGACTACCGCCCGATGTGATCGTGATCGGCCGTCGTTCCGGCGGCCGGGTGAGCGTCGGCACGACCCCTGCTCTGGAGGCGTCCAAGTTCATCCCCGTCTGCACCAAGGTGTGGAAGGACTTCGAATCCAAGGCGAACGCTTTGTTCGCCGCAGTCCAGAAGGGTGGGAAAGGGACGGACGATCCACGGTGGGACAAGGCCAACGCCTTGAGGGACGAGGGGGCCACCGCGGTGCGCGCCTGCTATGCGCGGGAGATCGTGGCCCAGCCGCAGTTCGCTGCGGTTCGCAAGAAGGCCGAGGCGCTGTTGCAGAAGATGCGCGGAAACTGACCGGCGGCAAAAAGGGCCCTCCCGGCGGGAGGGCCCTCGATGTCGCGGCAGAACCGCGTTTGCGTCAGGCGACCTGTTCGTCAGGCGATCCGCGCGTCAGGCGGCCTGTTCGACCGGCCCCTCGTTCGCGAAGGTCAGGCGGCCGCCTTCCAGACCCACGCGCACGCGGGTTCCGTCCAGGACGTCGCCGGAGAGGATCTTCTCGGACATCGGGTCCTGCACCAGCTTCTGAATGATCCGCTTCAACGGACGCGCCCCATAGGCGGGATCGTAGCCCTTGTCGGCAAGGAAGGCCCGTGCCTCGGGGGAGAGATCGAGGACGATCTTGCGATCCTCCAGCAGCTTGGCGATGCGGCCCATCTGGATATCGACGATGCCCGCCATCTGGTCCCGCTTCAGGCGGTGGAACATGACGATCTCGTCGATGCGGTTGATGAATTCCGGGCGGAAGTGACGCCGCACGGCTCCCATCACCAATTCATAGGCCTCATCGTCGGAGACGACCTTCTCGCCCTCGTGGCCGGGAATGCCGAAGCCCACCGGCTGGCGGGGATCGGACAGATATTCCGCGCCGAGGTTGGAGGTCATCACCAGCAGCGTGTTGCGGAAGTCCACCGTGCGCCCCTGCCCGTCCGTGAGGCGCCCGTCGTCGAGCACCTGGAGCAGAACGTTGAAGACGTCCGGATGGGCCTTCTCCACCTCGTCGAACAGCACCACCTGATAGGGCCGGCGCCGCACGGCCTCGGTCAGGGCGCCGCCCTCCTCATAGCCGACATAGCCCGGAGGGGCGCCGATCAACCGGCTCACGGAGTGCTTCTCCATGTATTCCGACATGTCGATGCGCACCATGGCGGTGTCGTCGTCGAACAAATAGTTCGCCAGCGCCTTGGTCAGTTCGGTCTTGCCGACGCCGGTGGGCCCGAGGAACAGGAACGAGCCGATGGGCCGGTTCGGGTCCTGCAACCCGGCGCGCGAGCGGCGCACGGCGGTGGACACGGCGGCGACCGCCTCGTCCTGGCCGATGACGCGCTTGGCGAGCTCAAGTTCCATCTTCAGCAGCTTCTCGCGCTCGCCTTCCAGCATCTTGTCCACCGGCACGCCGGTCCAACGGGAGACGACGCCGGCGATATGGTCGGGCGTCACCGCCTCCTCCATGGTGCCGCCCTTGTCGCCGGCCGCTTCCACGGACGCCAGTTTCTTCTCCAGCTCGGGGATGACCGAATAGGTCAGCTCGCCCGCCTTCTGGTATTCGCCCTGACGCTGCGCGGTGGCCAGATCGGCACGCGCCTGGTCGAGCTTGGCCTTGAGCGTGGTCGCCGTGCCGAGCTTTTCCTTCTCCGCCTTCCATTTGGAGGTGAGGACGGAGGCGCGCTCCTCAAGATCGGCCAATTCCTTCTCGAGCCGCTTCAGGCGATCTTTCGACGCCTGGTCGGTTTCCTTCTTCAGGGCCTCCTGCTCGATCTTCAGACGCACGATCTCGCGGTCGAGATTGTCCAGGGCCTCGGGCTTGCTGTCCACCTGCATGCGCAGGCGCGAGGACGCCTCGTCCACGAGGTCGATGGCCTTGTCCGGCAGGAAGCGGTCGGTGATGTAGCGATTCGAAAGCGTCGCGGCGGCGACCAAAGCGCTGTCGGTGATGCGCACGCCGTGGTGCAGCTCATATTTCTCCTTCAGGCCGCGCAGGATGGAGACGGTATCCTCCACCGTGGGCTCGGAGACGAAGACGGGCTGGAAACGACGGGCGAGCGCGGCGTCCTTCTCCACATGCTTGCGATATTCATCGAGCGTGGTCGCGCCGACGCAATGCAGCTCGCCGCGCGCGAGGGCCGGCTTCAGCAGGTTGGAGGCATCCATCGCGCCATCGGTCTTGCCGGCGCCGACAAGCGTGTGCATCTCGTCGATGAACAGGATGATCCCGCCCTCCGCCGACTGCACCTCGTTCAGCACGCTCTTCAGACGCTCCTCGAACTCGCCGCGATATTTTGCGCCGGCGATGAGCGAGCCCATGTCGAGCGCGAGCAGGCTCTTGTTCTTCAGGCTCTCCGGCACGTCGCCGTCCACGATTCGGCGGGCGAGGCCCTCCACGATCGCGGTCTTGCCGACGCCCGGTTCGCCGATGAGCACGGGATTGTTCTTGGTGCGGCGCGCCAGCACCTGGATGGTGCGGCGGATCTCCTCGTCGCGGCCGATGACCGGGTCGAGCTTGCCGTCGCGCGCCGCCTGGGTGAGGTCGCGGGCATATTTCTTCAGCGCGTCATAGGCATTCTCGGCGGTCGCCGTATCGGCGGTCCGGCCCTTGCGCAGCGCTTCGATGGCGGTGTTGAGGTTCTGCGGGGTCACGCCAGCGCGGGCGAGGATCTTGCCAGCCTCGGTTTCCTTCTCGATGGCCAGCGCCAGCAACAGCCGCTCGACGGTGACATAGCCGTCTCCCGCCTTCTTCGCCGCCTGCTCGGCCGCATCGAACACGCGGGCGAGTTGCTGGCTCACATAGACTTGGCCGGAGCCGCCTTCGACCTTGGGCAGCTTGCGCAGGGCCGCTTCCACGTCGTCGCGCACCTGGGTCGAGTTGCCGCCGGCGCGCTGGATGAGGCCGGAGCACAGGCCCTCGGGGTCGTCGAGCAGCACCTTCAGCAGGTGCTCGGGCACGAACTGCTGATGTCCCTCGCGCACCGCGAGCGACTGGGCCGACTGGACAAAACCGCGCGCGCGTTCGGTGTAGATTTCGAAATTCATATCGTTCCTCCTCGGCGCCCCCGTCGCCTTGAAGAAGCACGACGGAGAACGATCGGATGCGGCTCCGGTATCCCCGGCCGCCGCAGCGGTCGCGCTTGGCGCGCCGCCGTTGGGGGATGTGGGGATGCGTGGTGCACAGTGGAAGGGGGTGATGCCCTTCCGCGTTTGGGAATTTTCCATCCCGCGTGCCCGTTCGCCTTGATACGGATCAGCCCCCTGCGCCGACCTGCCCTTGACCCGCCTGCACCGCAATGCGAGCGATACGCATTGCGCCAGTCGAGGAACCCTGTCCATGAGCGCGCCGGCCGCGACCCTCATCGCCATCAACCGCTATCCGGTGAAGGGCTTTTCGCCCGAGCCCATGGAAAGCGTGGAGCTCCACGCCGGCGATTTCTTCCCCGGCGACCGGCTCTATGCGGTGGAGAACGGGCCGAGCGGCTTCGACCCCGCCGCGCCCACGTATAAGGAGAAGACCGCCTTCGTGGTGCTGATGCGCAATGCCCGCATCGCCGCGCTGCGCACCCGCTACGATCCCGCAACCACGGTCTTCACCCTCTCGAAGGACGGGGCGGAACTGGCGCGAGGCAATCTCTCCACGGACGCAGGGCGCGCGGCCATCGAAGCCTTCCTCACCGCCTTTATGGAAGGCGAGGCGCGCGGCCCGCTGAAGCTGCTCACCGCGCCGGAAGGGCATCGCTTCATGGATTCCCTGCGCTCCGGCTTCGTCTCGCTGCTCAATCTCGCCAGCGTGCGGGACCTGGAAGCGAAGATGGGCGCTGAGATCGACCCGATCCGCTTCCGCATGAACCTGCATCTCGACGGCCTGCCGGCCGGCGCCGAGCTGGAGTTTGCCGGCCAGACCCTCGCCATCGGCGATCAGGTGCGCCTGGAAGTGCTCAAGCGCACGGAGCGGTGCGCCGCCACCAGCGTCAATCCCACTACGGCCGCGCGCGATCTCAACATCGTCAAGGGCCTCGCCAAGGGATATGGCCACACCGATTGCGGCGTCTATGCCAAGGTGGTGGCGGGCGGGCGCATCATGCCGGGCGACGCCATCCGCCTGGTGCAAGCGCGCCTCGATCTCGCATGAGCGCGCCTCTCATAAGCGAAGCTGGAATGAGCGCGCGCGGCCTGCTCATCGCCGCCCCGCGCTCGGGCTCGGGAAAAACCACGGTCACGCTCGGCCTGCTCGCCGCCTTCGCACGGCGCGGCGTACGGGTGCGCGCGGCGAAATCGGGGCCGGACTATATCGACCCCGCCTTCCATGCCGCCGCCACCGGCCGGCCCGGCCTCAATCTCGACAGCTGGGCCATGCCGCCGGCGCTGCTGGAGACCCTCGCGGCGGATGCGGCGGCGGGCGGCGAACTGCTGGTGGTGGAAGGGGCCATGGGCCTGTTCGACGGCGTGCCCGGCATGGAGGGGCGCTCCGGCGCGGGCGCGGATGTGGCGGCACTGTTGAACATCCCGGTGCTGCTGGTGCTCGATGTCTCCGGCCAGTCGCAGACCGCCGCCGCGGTGGCGCGGGGCTTTGCCACCCACGACCCGCGCGTGCGCATCGGCGGACTGATCCTCAACCGGGTCGGCAGCGAACGTCATACCCGCCTCGTGACCCAGTCCATGGCCCCGCTCGGCATTCCCGTGCTCGGCGCCATTCCCCGCACCGACACGCTGGTTCTGCCCGAGCGCCATCTCGGCCTGGTCCAGGCGGGGGAGCATGACGACCTCGCTGCGCGCTTCTCCGCCCTCGCCGGCATGGCGCAGGCGCATTGCGATCTCGACGCCATCCTCGCGCTCGCCGCCCCGCTCGCGACCCTGCCCCAGCATGATGGCGCGCCGAACCTGCCGCCGCCGGGCCAGCGGATCGCGCTTGCCCGCGACGCCGCGTTCAGCTTCGTCTATGGGCATCTGCTGCAATCCTGGCGGGCGCAGGGCGCGGAAATCCTCCCCTTCTCCCCCCTCGCCGACGAGGCGCCCGACCCGAGCTGCGATGTCTGCTGGCTGCCCGGCGGCTATCCCGAGCTTAATGCCGGCACGCTGGCGGCGGCGGGGCGCTTCAAGACCGGAATGCGAGAATTCGCGCGCGAAAAACCCGTCCATGGCGAGTGCGGAGGCTACATGACCCTCGGCGCGGCCCTCACCGACGCATCGGGCACGGCCCATGAGATGCTCGGCCTGCTCGGCCTTGAGACCAGCTTCGCCAAGCGCAAGATGAATCTCGGCTATCGCGAGGCCCGCCTGGTCGCGCCCTCCCCCCTCGGCCCGGAAGGCGCGCGGGTGCGCGGGCACGAATTTCATTATGCCACCATCCTCACCCGCGGCGCCGACGCGCCCCTGGCGGAGCTGAGCGATTCCCAGGGCTCCGCGCTCGGCCCCTCGGGCAGCCGGCGCGGAGCGGTCACCGGCGCCTTCTTCCACGCCATCGCACCCACCCCATAGGCGCACGCACCGCACAGACCTCTTGGTGAAGATTTGCGCGCACCGCATGTCTAAGGGCGTGGGTTCGGCGTTATAGTTGCCAGCGTGAGAGCCGGAACGGCCGAGCGAGGAAACGCAGATCCCCAAGGGAGTGCCACATGCGGTGCCAGATGAAGGACGACGATTTCCGCCAGGCCATCCTGGAAATCGTCGGCGCGAAGGCAGGCCAGGCAATCATCATCCAGGTGGTCGGCGGCACGACCATCACCGGCTATGCCCCGCTGAGCGTCGGACGCGATTATCTGCGCTGCCAGATCGCCGGCGGCGAAAACCAGAAGGAACAGATCGTCCCCCTTCATTCCATCACCTGCGTGCGCTGACCGGCGCATCGCCCTTGCATTCGCCTTGCCCGAGGCCGCACCGCACGAGGTGCGGCGGCTCGGACATATTTGCTTGTTTCACGACCCGTATCCTCAGGAGCATCCCATGCCCGCTCTCGCCCCCATACCCGGCAACACGCCCGCCTTCCCCTTGATGCGGGAACAAATCCTGGTCGGCGGCCAGTGGATCAATGCCGACGGTGGCAGCACCCTCACCGTCGAGAACCCGGCCACCGGCGACCTGCTCGGCACCGTTCCCGATGCCGGCGCCGCCGAAACGCGGCGCGCCATCGAGGCCGCATCCAAGGCCCTGCCGGCCTGGCGCGCCAAGACCGCCGCCGAGCGCGCGACCTTGCTGCACAAGCTCGCCGACCTGATACTCGCCAACCAGGAGGAACTGGCCTCCATCCTCACCAGCGAGCAGGGCAAGCCGCTGGCCGAGGCGCGCGGCGAAGTCGGCGCCTCCGCCGCCTATGTGCGCTGGTTCGCGGAAGAAGCCCGCCGCCTCTATGGCGACGTGATCCCCTCCCCCTGGCCCGGCCGCCGCATCCTCGTCACGAAGGAGCCGGTGGGCGTGGTCGCCGCCATCACCCCGTGGAATTTCCCCTCCTCCATGCTCTCGCGCAAGATCGGCGCGGCGCTGGCGGCCGGCTGCACCGTGGTGTGCAAGCCCTCCGAGCTGACCCCGTATTCGGGCCTGGCCTGGGGCGTGCTGGCGGAGAAGGCCGGCATTCCGGCGGGCGTCATCAACATCGTGACCGGCGACGCGAAGGCCATCGGCGCCGAGATGACCTCGAACCCGATCGTCAAGAAGATCAC
>NCEH01000217.1 GCA_002304505.1 Rhizobiales bacterium 32-66-11
CCCTCCGAAAGTGATGTTGTTGCCTAAACTTGTCGCTTGACGAAAAGTCATTCCCCTTTTTGAAGAATGGAGAGAACCCCGTCGTCGTGTCAGGTGGCGGCGAGGGCAGAGGAGGATTCGATGAAACTCAAGCATGCGGTTTTCGCGCTTGCCGCCATGGTCGGGCTGGCAACCACAGGCGCCCAGGCGCAGCAGGCCTATCCGAACCGTCCGATCACGGTCATCGTCCCCTTCGCGGCCGGCGGCCCGACTGACACGGTGGCGCGCCTGATCGCCGAATCCATGACGCGCACGCTCGGCCAGCAGGTGCTGGTGGAGAATGTGGGCGGCGCCGGCGGCACCCGTGGCGCCGGCCAGGTGGCCAAGGCTGCCCCCGATGGCTACACGCTGCTGATCCACCATATCGGGCAGGCCACCGCCGCCACCCTCTACCGCAAGCTGCCCTACAACGTGCTGACGGACTTTGAAGAGGGCGGCCTCATCACCTCCGTTCCCATGACCGTCATCGGCAAGCCCGCCATGGAGCCCAAGACGGCTGCGGAGCTGGTGGATTACATCAAGAAGAACAAGGAAAAGGTCACCCTCGGCAATGCCGGTGTCGGCTCCGCCTCGCATCTGTGCGGCATGCTTCTGATGTCCAAGGTCGGCGCGCCCATGACGACGGTTCCCTATCAGGGCACGGGTCCGGCCATGAACGACCTGATCGGAGGCCAGATCGACCTGATGTGCGACCAGACCACCAACACGACCGGCCAGATCAAGGCCGGCAAGGCCAAGGCCTATGCGGTGACCACCGATGGCCGGGTGAAGTCGCTGGGCGACATCCCCACCCTGAAGGAAAGCGGCATCAAGGACTTTGAAGTGACGGTGTGGCACGGCCTCTATGCGCCGAAGGGCACTCCTGCGGACATCATGGAGAAGCTGAACGCGGCGGTTACCGTGGCGCTCGAAGATCCCAAGGTGATCGCCCGCTTCGCCGATCTCGGCACCGATCCGGAGCCGAAGGACCGCCGCAGCCGCGCCTTCCACAAGCAGTTCCTCGCGGACGAGGTCAACAAGTGGAAGCCGGTGATTCAGGCCGCCGGAGTCTATGCGGACTGACTTTAGGTCATGCGTTCTCTGGTTGTGCTGGCGTAAAAAGCGATGTCGCAACCCGTTATGACGCTAAAAAATACGACGGCCTTAGTTTCAGGCGGGTGTCTCGGCACCCGCCTGATGCCTTCCCAAGAGGTCTCATGCGATTTTCAAGTGGAAACGCAGCGACATGACCCAACGGCATTCATTTTAATCTCCGACCGTGGCGAAGTTTTGTTCGACTTTCGCATCATAGTCAGTATGGTCGGCCCGGGTCTGAGGCCCGGGGGACGAAGGGGCGCCCCGGCCCGTTCGCCTTCAACAAAATCTGGTTCCGGGGGGAGGGATGGATGAGTTTCATACGCAATCCTAAGGATGTTCTGGCGGGCCTCGTGTTCATCGCGCTCGCAGGCA
>NCEH01000218.1 GCA_002304505.1 Rhizobiales bacterium 32-66-11
TGCCTGCGAGCGCGATGAACACGAGGCCCGCCAGAACATCCTTAGGATTGCGTATGAAACTCATCCATCCCTCCCCCCGGAACCAGATTTTGTTGAAGGTGAACGGGCCGGGGCGCCCATTCGTCCCCCGGGCCTCAGACCCGCGCCGACCATACTGACTATGATGCGAAAGTCGAACAAAACTTCGCCACGGTCGGAGATTAAAATAAGTGCCCTTGGGTCATGCCAGGGCGGTTCCACTTGAAAAGCACCCGTGACCTCTTGGGAAGGCAACAGGCGGGTGTAGAGACACCCGCCTGAAACTAAGGCTGTCATTTTTTTCAGCGTTGTACTTGGTCGCGCTGCTCAAGTTTACGACAGCACAACCACAGAATGCATGCCGTCAGGTCAGTCTGCGTAAACACCTGCGGCCTGGATCACGGGCTTCCACTTGTTGACCTCGTCCGCGAGGAACTGCTTGTGGAAGGCGCGGCTGCGACGGTCCTTCGCCTCCGGCTCGGTGCCGAGATCGGCGAAGCGGGCGATCACCTTGGGGTCTTCGAGCGCCACGGTGAGCGCGCCGTTGAGCTTCTCCATGATGTCCGCGGGGGTGCCCTTCGGCGCATAGAGACCGTGCCAGACGGTGACTTCAAAGTCCTTGATGCCGACCTCCTTCAGGGTGGGAATGTCGCCCAGCGACTTTACCCGGCCGTCGGAGGTCACCGCATAGGCCTTCACCTTGCCGGCCTTGATCTGGCCTGTCGTGTTGGTGGTCTGGTCGCACATCAGGTCGATCTGGCCACCGATCAGGTCGTTCATGGCCGGGCCCGTGCCCTGGTAGGGCACCGTGGTCATGGACGCGCCGACCTTGGACATCAGCAGCATGCCGCACAGGTGCGAGGCGGAGCCGACGCCGGCATTGCCGAGGGTCACCTTTTCCTTGTTCTTCTTGATGTAATCCACCAGCTCCGCTGCCGTCTTGGGCTCCATGGCGGGCTTGGCGATGACCGTCATGGGAACGGAGGTGATGAGGCCACCCTCTTCAAAGTCGGTCAGCACGTTGTAGGGCAGCTTGCGATAGAGGGTGGCGGCGGTCGCCTGCCCGATATGATGGATCAGCAGCGTGTAGCCATCGGGCGCGGCCTTGGCCACCTGGGCCGCACCGCGGGTGCCGCCGGCACCGCCCACATTCTCCACCAGCACCTGCTGGCCGAGCGTGCGCGTCATGGATTCGGCAATCAGGCGCGCCACCGTGTCCGTCGGGCCGCCGGCCGCGAACGGTACGACGACCGTGATCGGACGGTTCGGATAGGCCTGCTGCGCCTGGGCGCCTGTGGCTGCCAGCCCGACCATGGCGGCAAGCGCGAAAACCGCATGCTTGAGTTTCATCGAATCCTCCTCTGCCCTCGGCGCCACCTGACACGACGACGGGGTTCTCTCCATTCTTCAAAAAGGGGAATGACTTTTCGTCAAGCGACAAGTTTAGGCAACAACATCACTTTCGGAGGG
>NCEH01000020.1 GCA_002304505.1 Rhizobiales bacterium 32-66-11
CACGCCGGGGGTGGGCATGAATTTGAACAGCTCTTCCAGGCGCGTCGGCGCGATGCCGATTTCCTCCAGGCATTCGCGATGGGCCGCCGCCGCCGGCGCCTCGCCGGGATCGACCCGCCCGGCGACGATTTCCACCATCCGGCCGCGGCCGGTGGCCAGATGGGCGGCGAGGCGGAACTGGTGGATCAGCACCACGCGATCCCGCGCCGGATCGAAGCACAGCACGCCGACCACGCGCCCGCCGACCACGATATCGCGCTGGGACGTCTCGACCGCGCTGCCCGGCTCGTGAAGCAGGCGCACGTCATAACGCAGATAGTCGCGAAACCCCTGGCCCAGCAGATGGGGCGGGGAGACCTCGACCTCCGCGGCGGCGTCGCCATGGGCGCGGGGCGGGGCGATCTTGCTCGGCTCGCTCATTGGGCGGTCACTCCCGCTTGGGCGGTTTCCAGATTGAAGGCGGCGGCAAACAGCGCTTTAGTATAGGCTTCCTTCGGGTTTTGGAATACCTCTCGCGCGGGGCCTTCCTCGACCATCTTGCCGTTGCGCATGACCAGGATGCGGCTCGCCAGCGCCGAGACCACCCGCAAATCGTGTGAGATGAACATATAAGTCAGGGACCGGCGCCGCTGTAATCCGCGCAGCAGGTCCACGATCTGCGCCTGAACCAGCATCACCCGCAGCCCTTCGCCCACGATATCCTCGACGGACATGCGCGGGGAAAGGGCGCCGAACGGGTCCTGGAACACGATCTGCATGTCCGCCCGCAGCGGCCGCAATTGCTGGAAGCGCAGCCCGTCGATGCGGTTGCCGAGGAAGGCGATGGGACCGCTGGAGGAAATCAGCCGCAGCAGAGCCAGCCCGAGCGTGGTCTTGCCCGAGCCGGATTCGCCCACCACGCCCAAGGTCTCGCCCTCGTGGATATCGAGCGTGACCCCGTCCACCGCCTTCACATAGCCGATGGTGCGGCGAAGAATGCCGCGCTTGATGGGGAAATGGACTTTGAGGTCCTGCGCCGAAACCACCACTTTCGCGTCCGGCGCAGCGGGGGCGGGGTCGGGTTTGGGCTCCGCATGCAGCAGCGCCTGGGTATAGGGGTGCTGGGGATGGAGGAAGGTCTCCTCCGCCCCGCCCTGTTCGACGATCTCGCCCTTGCTCATCACGCACACCCGGTCGGCGATCTTGCGCACGATGCCGAGGTCGTGGGTGATGAACAGCATCGCCATGCCCATGCGGGCCTGGAGATCCTTCAGCAGCTTGAGGATCTGTGCCTGGACCGTGACATCGAGGGCGGTGGTGGGCTCGTCGGCGATCAAGAGGTCCGGTTCGTTGGCGAGCGCCATGGCGATCATGACGCGCTGGCGCTGACCGCCGGAGAGCTGGTGGGGATAATCCGACAGGCGCCGCTCGGGATCGGGAATGCCCACTTCGTGCAGCAGTTCCAGCGTGCGTTCGCGCACCTGCGGCCCGCCCATGCCGCGATGGAGGATCAGCATCTCGCCGATCTGCTGGGAGATGGTGTGCAGCGGGTTGAGCGAGCTCATGGGTTCCTGGAACACCATGGTCACGTCATTGCCGCGCACACCGCGCAAGTCGCGCTCCGGCAAGGTGAGCAGGTCGCGGCCCTTGAACAGGATCTTGCCGGTGGGATGGCTCGCGGCCGGATAGGGCAGGAGTTTGAGCACCGAGAGCGCGGTGACCGATTTTCCCGAGCCGGATTCGCCGACCAGCGCCACGGTCTCGCCGGGGGCGACATCGAACGAGACATTCTTCACGGCGAGAAAATCCCCGCCCACCCGGCGGAAAGCGACGGAGAGGTCTTGCACGGAGAGGAGCGGGGAGGGGGTCATGCGGGGCGCAGGATGTCGTCGATGGTGAAAGGGGTGATGGCGAGGCGGGTCAGGCCGTCCGGTACGTGCAGGCGCTCGTCCGCGGTCACGAAATGAGAACACCGCGCCGCAAGGGCGGTCGCGAGATGGATCGCGTCCGGAAGCCGGATCGAGCGGAGCGCGGCGGCGGAGATCAGCAGCGCGCGCCCGACCTCCAGGACTTCGAAGCCGGCCGTCGGCGTGATCATGTCGGTGTAAGCCGCGATCACGGTCGTTGCCTCGGCCTCCAGCGGCTTGACGAGAATCTCGGCAAGGGTGATCTCGCTCGTCACGCCGATGATTTCTTCCGCTTCAATGGCCCGCAAAATCCACCATGCATGGTCCGAGTGGGCGCCGACATGTTCCAGCGCGGTAATGAAGACGTTGGCGTCGAGATAGACGCGCGGAAGCGTCATCGGCGATCCCATTCGTCCCGCAGGGCGCGGACATGGGCGACGATCTCTTCCGACGATTCGAAATGGCTGCGCCGGGCGCTCTGCCATTTCGTGAAATGGCCGGCGGATGCGGCGGCGGGGATATCGTCTTCGAGCACGACGCGCACCGTGGTGCGTGACGTGACCGTCTCCCGCAGATCCTCCGGCAATTTCTCCACCGGATAATGCTCCCGCACGATCCTGTTCATGGCTTCATCTCCGTGACGCGCATCCTACCACACCTCACCCGAAGGTCTTGCGCGGGTCGAAGGCGTCGCGCACCGCTTCGCCGATGAAGATCAGAAGGCTCAGCATCAATCCCACGGTGAAGAAGCCGGCAAGGCCGAGCCAGGGCGCCTGCACGTTGGATTTGCCTTGCGAGAGCAGTTCGCCCAGCGAGGGCGAGCCGGGCGGCAGGCCGAAGCCGAGGAAGTCCAGGGCCGTCAGCGTCATCACCGAGGAGGAGAGGATGAACGGCAGGAAGGTGAGCGTCGCCACCATGGCATTGGGCAAAAGGTGCCGCACCATGATGGTGAAATTGTTCACCCCGAGGGCGCGGGCCGCCTGCACATATTCGAAATTGCGGGCGCGCAGGAATTCCGCCCGCACGAGACTCACCAGCGAGACCCAGGAGAACAGCAGCAAGATGCCCAGCAGCACCCAGAAGCCGGGCACCAGCACCGAGGAGATGATCAGCAGCAGATAGAGCGAGGGAATGGAGGTCCACACTTCGATGAAGCGCTGGAACAACAGGTCCACCCAGCCGCCGAAATAGCCCTGCACCGCCCCCGCCGCGACCCCGATGGCGGAGGAGACGAGGGTGAGCGCGAGCCCGAACAGCACCGAGATGCGGAAGCCGTAGATCAGGCGGGCCAGCACGTCGCGGCCCTGATCGTCGGTGCCGAGCCAATTGTATTCGAGCCCCGCGCAGCCGGAGACGCCCTTGCGCTCGGCCACCGATTTGCACTGCGCTTCGCTCAGCATCCAGGTGGGCGGCGAGGGGGCAGGGGTCGGCAGGTCGAGATTATGGGTGGAATAGTTGAAATGCACCGGCGGCCAGATCATCCAGCCGCCCTTTTCGTCGATCAGCTTGCGCAGATAGGGATCGCGATAATCCGCCGTGGTCTCGAAATCCCCGCCGAAGGCCGTCTCGGGATAGGCTTTCAGCACCGGGAAATAATAGGCGCCGTCGAAGCGCACCACGATCGGCCGGTCGTTGGCGATGAATTCCGCGAACAGGCTGAGCACGAACAGGATCATGAACAGCACGAACGACCACCAGCCGCGCGTGTTGGCGCGGAAATTGGCGATGCGCCGCTGGTTCAGCGGCGAGAAGAACGGCCGCTTGGTCGGCTTCGCGGTCGGCATGGGGGGCGCCGGCGTTGCGGGGGCGGTCTGCTGCGGGTGAGGAAGGGCCGCCATGGTTCAGACGTCCCGGGACTCGAAGTCGATCCGCGGATCGACCAGCATGTAAGTGAGGTCCGACAGCAGGCCGACCACGAGGCCGGCCAAGGAGAAGATGTAGAGCGTGCCGAACACCACCGGATAATCCCGGTTCAGCACGCTTTCAAATCCCAGCAGGCCCAGCCCGTCGAGCGAGAAGATGGTCTCGATCAGCAGCGAGCCGGTGAAGAAGGCGGAGATGAAGGCGCCGGGAAAGCCGGCGATGACGATCAGCATCGCGTTCCGGAACACATGGCGATAGAGCACGCTGCGTTCGGACAGCCCCTTCATGCGGGCGGTGGTGACATATTGCTTGCGGATCTCTTCCAGGAACGAATTCTTGGTCAGCAAGGTCATGGTGGCGAACGCGCCCAGCACCATGGAGGTGAGCGGCAACACCAGGTGCCAGCCATAATCCAAAATCCGCTCGGGCCAGGACATTTGGGCCCAATTGTCCGAGGTGAGGCCGCGCAGCGGGAACCAATCCAGGAACGAGCCGCCGGCGAACAGGATGATTAGCAGGATCGCGAACAGGAACGAGGGGATGGCATAGCCGACGATGATCACCGCCGAGGTCCACACGTCGAAGCGCGAGCCGTCGCGCATGGCCTTGGAGATGCCGAGCGGGATCGAGATGGCGTAGGTCAAAAGCGTCATCCACAGGCCGAGCGAGATGGAGACCGGCATTTTCTCCGCGATCAGGTCGATGACGCGGATGTCGCGGAAATAGGAGCGGCCGAAATCGAAGGTCGCGTAATTCTTGATCATCAGCCAGAAGCGCTCATAGGCCGGCTTGTCGAAGCCGAACTGTTTCTCCAGCTCCTGGATGAATTTCGGGTCCAGCCCCTGGGCGCCGCGATATTTCGAGGCCGAGGCATCGGCCCCGCCACCGCCGGGCATGGCGGCACTGCCGGCGAAATCGCCGCCCTGGCCGGAAATGCGCGAGGTGGCGGAGGCGCCGTCGCCGGTCAATTGGGCGATCACCCGCTCCACCGGGCCGCCCGGGGCGAACTGCACCACCACGAAGGAAACCAGCATGATGCCGAGGATGGTCGGGATCATGAGGGCGACACGGCGGATGATATAAGCGAGCATCGGGTCTCCAGGTTCGCGCCGACGGTGCGGGCTCTCGCCGGCGGCGTCAACCGCCCTTTACGGGCGGCAGCGAGGATGCCGGCTTCTGCCACCAGGTGTCGAGCACGCCGCGATCATATTTCGGCTTCACGGCGGGCCGCTCGAACACATCCCAATAGGCCACCCAATGGGAGGCCTTGTTCCATTGCGGCACCCAATAGCGGCCCGAACGCAGCACCCGGTCGAGCGCGCGGGCGGCGGTCACCAGCTCCGGCCGGGTCCGCGCGGCCAGCGCCACGTCGATCAGCCCGTCGACAGCGGTATCGGAAATGCCGGAGAGATTGTTGGAGCCGCGCGTGCGCGCCGCCTCGCTGCCGAAATAGGCGCGCAATTCCTCCCCCGGATTGAGCGAGACCGAATAGCGGCGGACCACGATGTCGAAATCGAAATCCTTCAGCCGGGCCTGATATTGCGCCGGATCGACGATGCGATAGGTCGCGTCGATCCCCAGCAGCTTGAGATTGCCGATGAAGCGCGAGGTGTGGCGCTCGAACGAGCCCTCGTCGTCCAGGAACTCGATCTGCAGCGGCTGGCCCTTGCCGTCCACCAGCTTGCCTTGCTGGACGGTGTAGCCCGCTTCCTTCAGCAAGGCGGCCGCGCGGCGCAGCAAGGCGCGATCCTGGCCCGAGCCGTCGGAGACGGGCGGGACATAAGCCGTCTCGAACACATCCTGCGGCAGGCGCTCGGCATAGGGGCGCAGCAGCTTTTCTTCCGCGGGAGAGGGCTTGCCCTGCGCCATCAGGTCCGAGTTCTGGAAGAACGACCAGGTGCGCTCATACTGGCCGTACATCAGATTCTTGTTGGTCCATTCGAAATCGAAGGCGAGCGAGATCGCCTCGCGCACCTGGCGATCGAAGAATTTCGGCCGGCGGGTGTTGAAGAACCAGCCCTGCGCGCCCGAGGGGGTCTCGTCGGGCAGCACGTCGCGCTTCACATGGCCGTCGCGCAGCGCGGGAAAATCATATTGGGTCGACCAGGCGCGCGAGGTGAATTCCTCGCGGAACAGATAGACACGGGCCTTGAAGGCTTCGAACCCCACGTCCCGGTCGCGGAAATATTCAAAGCGCGCGATGTCGAAATTGTTGCGCCCCACGTTCACCGGCAGGTCTTTCGCCCAATAGTCCTGCACCCGGTCATATTCGATGAAGCGCCCGGATTCGAAGCGGCCGATCTTGTAGGGGCCGCTGCCGAGCGGCGGGTCGAGCGTCGTTTCCTCGAACTTGTGCTTGGCATAATAGGCCTTGGAGAAGATCGGCAGGCTCGCGGCATAGAGCGGCACGTCGCGCGGGCGCTGGGCGGTGAAGCGCAGGAGAACCGTGCCGGTCCCCTCCGCCTCGGCGCCGGTGAACTCGCGTAGCGCCTGGCGGATCAAGGGGTGGCCCTGCGCCTTCAGCGTGTTCAGCGAGAAGGCGACATCCTCGGCGGTGAGCGGCGTGCCGTCGTGGAAGCGCGCCTGCGGGCGCAGGCGGAAGGTGTAGAGCTGGCCGCCCTCGCCGATGGTCACGCCGGAAGCGAGAAGGCCATAGAGCGAATCCGGCTCGTCGGTGGCGCGGGCCATGAGGCTGTCGAAGATCAGCGCTAGCCCTTGGGCGGCATCCCCGCGCAGGATATAGCCGTTGAGCGAATTGAAGGTCTGGAACGACTGGTTATAGGCCGCCGTCGGGCCGATCTGCGAAAACGTGCCGCCCTTGGGGGCGTCCGGGTTGACATAGTCGAAATGCGCGAAGTCCTTGGGATATTTCAAATCCCCGAAGGACGAGAGGCCGTGCCGCTCGACGCCCGGCGCGGCCGGTGGCCCGCCCTCGGCCTCGGCCTCGGCCGCCGCCGTGCCGGAGGGCGCGCCTTGGGTTTGGCCGAACGCCGGACGGGCCAGCAGCGTGACCCCGCCGGCGGCGGCGAGGCGCAGCAGCGTGCGGCGATCGAAATCGCTCATTGTCCGCTCGCCCCGACCTTGGCCGCCTTGGCCGGGTCCCACCACCAGATTTCCGGGAAGGCGTAGGAATAGCGCGGCAGCTTTTCCGGATGGCTGAAACGGTCCCAGCGGGCGGTGCGGGTGAAGTGCAGCGTCCAGGCGGGGATGACATAATCATTCCACAGCAACGCCCGGTCGAGCGCGTGGGTTGCCGCCACCAGATCCTCGCGGCTGGTGGCGTAGATCACCTTCTCGATCAGCGCGTCGATGGCGGGATTGGCAATGCCGGCATAATTGCGCGAACCGTCGCGCGTGGCGGACTCAGAGCCCCAAAAATCGCGCTGCTCATTGCCCGGCGAGAGCGACTGGCCCCAGCTGGCCACGATCATGTCGAAATCGCGCGAGCGGATGCGGTTGATATATTGCGAGGTGTCCACCATCCGCACCGAGACGGCGATGCCCAGCCGCTCCAGGGCCGGCTTGTAGAACAGGGCCACGCGCTCGAATGCGGGGCTCGCCAGCAGGATCTCGATGGTGAAGGGGGCGCCGGAGGGGTCCACCAGCTGCCTGCCCTTCACCTGGAAGCCGGCCTCCTTCAGCAGGTCCGCCGCCTTGCGCAGATTGCTGCGGCGGTCCTGGTCGGTGCCGTTGACGGGGTTGGTGTAAGGCGTGGTGAAGACGTCCGGCGGCAGCTTGTCCTTCAGCGGGGTGAGGATCTCCAGCTCGCGGCCCGTGGGCAGGCCGGAGGAGGCGAGCTCGGTGCCGCTGAAATAGCTGTTCACGCGCTCATACTGGTCGAAGAACAGGGTCTTGTTCATGCCCTCGAAATCGAGCGCGTAATTCAGTGCGCGGCGCACGCGCGGGTCCTGGAACTTGGCGCGGCGCAAATTGGGCACGAACGCCTGCATGACGCCCGAGGCGCGGTTCTCGAAGGTTTCGAGCAGCACCTTGCCTTCGCTCCTTGCGGGGAAGTCATAGGCGGTGGCCCAGTTCTTGGCCGAGGTCTCGACGCGGAAATCATATTGGTCGGCCTTGAAGGCCTCCAGCTCCACCGTGTCGTCGCGATAATATTCGTAGCGGATCTCGTCGAAATTATTGGTGCCGACATTCACCGGCAGGTCCTTGCCCCAATAATCCTTCACCCGCTCGTACACGATGGTGCGGCCGGGCACGAAGGACTTGATCTTATAGGCGCCCGAGCCGAGCGGGGCTTCCAGCGTGCCTTGCGTGATGTCGCGCGCGCGGCCGGTGCCGTCGGTGCCGGTCCACCAATGCTTGGGCAGGACCATCATCTCGCCGACGATCTGCGGCAATTCGCGATTGCCGCCCTGGTCGAAGGTGAAGGTGACTTCCCGTTCGCCGGTCTTCTGGACGTCCTTCACATGGCGATAATAGAAGGCCTGGCCGGGATTGTTCTTGGTCAGCACGTCGAACGACCACACCACGTCGTCGGGGGTGATGGGCGTGCCGTCATGCCATTTCGCCTCGGGGCGCAGGCGATAGGTGACGGAGGAGAAATCCGCCGGGAAACGCATGCCGTCCGCGATCAGGCCATAGGCGGTCGCCACCTCGTCGCGCGACTGGGTGGTGAGCGTATCGTAGATCAGGCCGAGACCCGCGCCGGGCGTGCCGCGCGTGATGATGGCGTTGAAGCTGTCGAACGTGCCGTTCTCCGACAGGCGCACCGTGCCGCCCTTGGGCGCGTCCGGGTTCACATAGTCGAAATGCTTGAAATCCGCCGGATATTTCGGCGTTCCCATCAAGGATGTCGCGGAGCGGAAGGGGCCGGCGTCCGCCGGCGCTGCGGGGGCGGAAGCGCCCTGCGCGGCCGCGTCGCGGATCGTCCCCGGCAGGCCCAGCATGGGCAGGAGGGAAACGAGGAGGGCGGCGAGGCGGACCTTCACAGGCATCAGCGGCTCCGGAGGCTGGGATAAGCGACTGCACTTCAGCCAATATCCGATTATGGCACCTGCCGCGACGGCATAAAAATGGCGGGGCACGGGGCCGGCGCCACATTCTCCCCAGCCGGCGTGCACGTTGCGGTGAGGAGGTGCGGCGCGGGGCGGGCGGCGGAGGGCGAGAAACGAAAAAGGCCCTCCCGGTGGGGAGGGCCTTCGTTCAAGCGGTGCGGCGCGCGATTCGCGACCCCGCGGTCAGCGCACGATAATGTTCTTGAACTGCCAGGGGTCCTCGAGGTCGATGTCCTCGGGGAACAGGTCCACGCGCTTGGTGAGCGGGGTCCAGTCGGTATAGGTGCCCTTCACCTCGCCGAGATAGGGCGCCTGCACCTCAAGGCAGCGGCGGAAGTCCATTTCGTCGGCTTCCACGATGCCGGCTTGCGGATTTTCCAGCGCCCACACCATGCCCGCGAGCACGGCCGAGGTCACCTGGAGGCCGGTGGCGTTCTGGTAAGGCGCGAGCGCGCGCGCTTCCTCGATGGAGAGGTGCGAGCCGTACCAATAGGCGTTCTTGGCGTGGCCATAGACCAGCACGCCCAGTTCGTCCCGGCCGTCCACGATCTCGGTCTCGTCGAGGATCTTCCAGGACGGTTGCTGCACGCCGCCATTGCCGAACATCTCGTGCAGCGACAGCACCGCGTCGTTGCAGGGGTGATAGGCATAATGGCAGGTGGGGCGGTAGAGCACGTTCGCCCCGTCGCGCACGGTGAGATAATCGGCGATCGAGATCGCCTCATTGTGCGTCACCAGATAGCCGAACTGCGGACCCGGCGTCGGGGTCCAGCTGCGCACGCGGGTGTCCGCGCCGGGCCGCATCAGATAGATGGCGGCGCCGCAGCCGGCCGCATGGGTGCGCCCGTCCGGAGGAAGCTGCTTCTCGTGCGTGCCCCAGCCGAGTTCGGCCGGCTGCAGGCCCTCGGAGACGAAGCCTTCCACCGACCAGGTGTTCACGAACACGTCGGCGGGCTTGGGATCGCGGGCGCGCTGGGTGTCGCGCTCGGCGATGTGGATGCCCTTCACGCCGAGGGCGCGGGCGAGCTGCGCCCATTCCTCGCGGCTGGCGGGCTCGGGCCGGTCGAGCCCGGTGTCGGCGGCGATGTTGAGCAGCGCCTGTTTCACGAACCAGGACACCATGCCCGGATTGGCGCCGCAGGTGGAGACGGCGGTGGGGCCGCCCGGCGAACGCCGGCGTGCATCCAGCAGGCCTTCGCGCAGCGCGTAATTGGAGCGCGCCTCGGGGCCGAGCGTGTTGTCGAAATAAAAGCCCTTCCAGGGCTCGATGACCGTATCGACATAGAGCGCGCCGATCTCCCGGCACATCTCCATGATCGCGATCGACGACACGTCGACCGAGAGATTGACGCAGAAGCCGCGTCCGCCGCCCGCGGTCAGCAGGGGGGTGAGCAGGTCGCGATAATTCTCCGCCGTCACCTCGGACTGGATGAAGCGGATGCCGCGTTCGTCCAGCAGAGCCCGATCCTTGTCCACGGGGTCGATAACCACGAAGCGGGATTTATCGAATTCGAAGTGGCGCTCGATAAGCGGCAGCGTGCCGCGACCGATCGACCCGAAGCCGATCATCACAATGGGTCCATCGATTTTCGCGTGAACCGGCCATTGGCTCATGATGGGGAATACTCCTCGTCAACGCCCAGATGTAAGCGCGGCCGCACCATGCGGACGGCGGGTCCCGCCGTCAACACTTGCCCGGTGAAAAGTGAAGAAACACAAGGCCTGGGACGGGATTTCAGGGGCGCAAAGAGGGGCTGGGACGACATAAAAGCGTCATGTCGAACCCGCCGGTTGCCGGAACCGCCGGCGGAGGCGAAGGCCCGGTCCCGCCCGTGGAAAGCTGCCGCAGCGTCGAACGGGCCTTGGTGTCGGGCCGGCCCTGACGTTTGGCAGGACCTGGCGTTGCCCGGCCTTGACGTTTGGGTCGGCGTTGGCGCCGGGGCGGCGCGGTCCGATTGTGCCGGCCCGTGCGGCGCGGCGGTTTGCCGCCCGCCGGTCGCCATGTCCCGTGCCGGGAGGAGGCCGGCGGCGCCCGCCCGCCGCTCCCGTCGCCAGGAGCGCGGCGGTCAGGCCCGGTTCTGCATATGGGCGGCGAGCGCCTCCACGCGCGGCAGCAGCTCGGCGGCGGCGGTGCGGTTCGAAACCGTCTCGGCCAGCGCCTGGCGGAAGCACATCAGCCAGCCGTCGCGCTCGGCCGGGCCGATGGCGGCGGGGAAATGGCGCATGCGCAGGCGCGGATGGCCGTTACGGGCCACGTAATCGGACGGGCCGCCCAGCCAATAGGTCAGATATTCCTCCAATTTGCGCGCGCTGCCCTCCAGGCTCGGGGGGTGGATGGCGCGGCATTCGGCAGCTTCCGGCAGCGTGTCCATCAAATGATAGAAGCGCCCCACGAGCGCGTGCACGGCGCCTGCGCCGCCGATCCGCGCATAGAGGCTGGGCTCCACGACGTCTGGCATGTTTCCTTCCCGTTTTTCGCTTTTCGCGGCGAACCTAGCGCGGCCGGCGCGCCGGCTCATCCTGGGACGATTGCGGAGCATCCCGCGCCTGGAGTCGCGCCTGTTCGAGGTCCGCCGGGGTATTGACGTTGAAGAAGATCTCCGCCTCCGCCGCATAGGCGGCGACATCGGACGGCGGCAGGACCACGGCATCGAGGTTGTCGATGAAGCCCTCCATGCGCAGCGCACGGCGGAAGATGAAGGGCGCGATCAGCGGGGCGATGCGGCGGGCATAGATGGCGTGCAGCGGCTGGAGGCCGTAGCCGTCGCGCGGCACGGCGGCGTCGTGCGCACCGATGCTGGCGTTCAAATGGTGGATCACCGGCGGGGAGATAAAAGGCATGTCGCAGCCGCACACGAACACCTTGTCGCCCCGCGCGTGGGTGAGCGCCGCCTGGAGCCCACCCAGCGCCCCGTTGCCGGGCGCGAGGTCGGGATGCACCGCGAGCCCGCGCGCCGCATAGGGCTCGGGATCGGCGGCGATCACGATCAGCTCCTCGCACAGCGGCGCGAGGCGGGCGATCAGCCGGTCGATCACCGGCACGCCGCCCACGGTCACCAGCGCCTTGTTGACGTGGCCCATGCGCCGGGCCTGGCCGCCGGCGAGGATGGCGGCGCTGAGGCCGGAAATGCGCTGCTCACTCATCACGCTCTGCTCCACGCGGCGGACGCCCGCGGCGGGCCGGATATGGACGCGCCGTCCGCCCCTGGCAAGGCACGCGGCACGGCGCGCGGCGCGGCTCGCGAAAAAGTGGATCGGCTCGCGCTTGGTCATGCTGGACAGCAATTGGGATACTCTGTATCAAAAGTCCCATGACACTGATCGATCCCAGTTCCCCGGCCGCCTTGCACGGCGCCCCGCGTCCCGCCGGTGCGATGGCGCAGGCGTTGCCGGCGCCGTTCTCGGTGCTGCGGTCCTCGCTCGGGGCCCGGCTGGTTTTCGTGCTCGGGCTCAGTGCGGTGATGTGGGTGTTCGTCCTGTGGGTGATCGCATGAGCACGCCGATCCAGCTGCGCTTCCGCGACCTCACGCTCGGCTATGAGCGCCATCCCGCGGTTCACCATCTGGACGGCGCGGTGGAAGAAGGCGCGCTGCTCGCGGTGTGCGGGCCGAACGGCGCCGGCAAATCCACCCTCATGAAGGCGATTTCCGGCGCGCTGCGCCCGCTCGGCGGCGCCATCGAGCGCTGCGGGCTCGATTCCCGCGACATCGCCTATCTGCCCCAGGGGGCGGAGGTGGATCGCTCCTTCCCCATCAGCGTCTATGATCTGGTGGCGATGGGGTTGTGGCGCCGCGCCGGCCTGTTCGGCGGCATCGGCAAGGGAAATCATGCCCGCATCGCCGACGCCATCGCCGCGGTCGGGCTCACCGGCTTCGAGCGCCGGCCCATCGGCACGCTGTCCGGCGGGCAGATGCAGCGCACCTTGTTCGCCCGCCTGCTGCTGCAGGATGCGCGGCTGATCCTGCTCGACGAGCCATTCAACGCGCTCGACGCCAAGACCGTGTCCGATCTGCTGGACCTGGTGCGCCGCTGGCACGGGGAAAAGCGCACGGTGCTCGCGGTGCTGCATGATTTCGAACTGGTGCGGGCGCATTTCCCGCAGACCCTGCTTCTGGCGCGCGGTCCCGTCGCCTGGGGACCCACCGCCGAGGTGCTGGCGCCGGACAATCTCCTGCTGGCGCGCCGCATGACCGAGGCGCCGCAGGACGGCGCCGCCCCGTGCAGCGCGGCGGCCTGAACCGTGAGCGTCTATGACCTGCTGGTCGGTCCGTTCGCGGAATTCGAATTCATGCGCCGCGCTCTGGTGGGCGTGTTCGCCTTGGCGATCGGTGCGGGGCCGGTTGGCGCCTTCCTGATGCTGCGGCGCATGAGCCTGACCGGCGACGCCATGGCGCATGCCATCCTTCCGGGGGCGGCGCTGGGCTTCCTGTTCTCGGGGCTGAACCTCTACGCCATGACCGTCGGCGGCATCGCCGCCGGGCTGCTGGTGGCGGTGGGCGCGGGCGTGATCGCCCGTGCGACCGAGCTGAAGGAGGACGCCTCCATGGCCGCCTTCTATCTCATTTCCCTGGCGCTCGGCGTGATGATCGTGTCGCTCAAGGGCTCGAACGTGGACCTTCTGCACGTGCTGTTCGGCACCGTGCTGGGGCTGGACGACCCGACGCTGATCCTGGTTGCGGGCATCGCCACGCTAACTCTGGTGACGCTGGCCATCATCTGGCGCCCTTTGGTGCTGGAATGCGTGGATCCCACCTTCCTGGCCTCGGTGAGCCGGGCCGGCGGGCCGAGCCATATCGCCTTCCTGGCGCTGGTGGTGCTGAATCTCGTGGGCGGCTTCCACGCGCTCGGAACCTTGCTTTCGGTGGGGCTGATGATGCTGCCCGCCGCCACCGCCCGCTTCTGGGTACGCGACCTGACGCCGCTGGTGGCGCTGGCCACCTGCATCGCCTTCGCGAGCGGGGCCATCGGCCTGCTCGTGTCCTACCATTTCGGCGCGCCCTCCGGGCCCGCCATCATCCTGGTGGCCGGCGCCGCCTATGCGGTCTCGGTCCTCATCGGTCCCGCCGGCGGCATCGTGACCGCCCGGGTGCAAAGACGGCATCTCGAAGCCTAACGGAGTAAGCCATGCTCTCTCGTCGTTCCCTGCTCGCCGCGGCACTCGTGCTCGGCGTAACCCCGGCGCTCGCCCAGAGCGATGCCGGTGCCGCCGCCGCGAAGCTGCCGGTGGTGGCCTCCTTCTCCATTCTCGGGGATTTCGTGAAGAATGTCGGCGGCGACCGCATCGCGATGACCACCATCGTCGGTCCCAACAGCGATACCCACGTCTACCAGCCGACCCCGAGCGACGCGAAGAAGCTCGCCGCCGCCAAGGTGATCTTCGTCAACGGCCTCGGCTTCGAGGGCTGGATGGACCGCCTGGTGAAGGCCTCCGGCACCAAGGCGACGGTGGTGGTCGCCACCACCGGCATCAAGCCGCGCGAGCGCACCGCCGACGAGCCGCAGGACGACGACGACGCGCCGAAGGGCAAGAAGGACGCGCACGCCGGCCACGACCACGGCCCGATCGACCCCCACGCCTGGCAGTCGGTGGCCAATGCCAAGGTCTATGTGGCCAATATCCGCGACGGCCTGATCGCCGCCGACCCCGCCGGCAAGGACGTCTACACCGCCAATGCCGCCGCCTATCTCGCCAAGCTGGACGCGCTCCAGGCGGATGTGGTGAAGGCCGTCGCCACCATCCCGGAGGACCACCGCCGCATCATCACGTCCCATGACGCCTTCGGCTATTTCGGCGATGCCTATGGCCTGAAGCTGCTGGCGCCGGAAGGAGTCTCGACCGAGAGCGAGGCCTCGGCCAAGGACGTCGGCCGCATCATCCGCCAGATCAAGGCGCAGAAGGTGCCGGCGGTCTTCCTGGAGAATGTCACCAATCCGCGCCTGGTCGACCGCATCGCCAAGGAAAGCGGCGCCAAGGTGGGCGGCACGCTCTATTCCGACGCCCTGTCCGATGACAAAGGCCCCGCCACCACCTACATCGACATGGTGCACTACAACCTGCGTGAGCTTTCGGCCGCCCTGGCGAGCTGATCCGCACCGCGGGTGGGGGCAAAGGATTTTCATTTGACCGCGCGGCCGGCTTCCTCGCCGGCCGCGCGCCATGCGGCGGGGCCGAAGCCCGCACAGGAGAAACCATGTCTGCATCTGCAACCGCATCCGAAAAAATCCCCGTCACCGTGCTCACCGGCTATCTCGGCGCCGGCAAGACCACGCTGCTCAACCGCATCCTCTCCGAGCCGCACGGCAAGAAATACGCCGTCATCGTCAATGAGTTCGGCGAAGTGGGCATCGACAACGACCTCGTGGTGGGCGCCGACGAGGAAGTGTTCGAGATGAACAACGGCTGCATCTGCTGCACCGTGCGCGGCGATCTCATCCGCATCATCGACGGGCTCATGCGCCGCAAGGGCGGCTTCGACGGCATCATCGTGGAGACCACCGGCCTCGCCGATCCCGCGCCCGTGGCCCAGACCTTCTTCGTCGACGAGGAGATGGGCGCGCGTACCAAATTGGACGCCGTGGTGACCGTGGCGGATGCCAAATGGCTCATCGACCGGCTGAAGGACGCGCCCGAGGCGAAGAACCAGATCGCCTTCGCCGACGTGATCCTGCTCAACAAGACCGATCTCGTCACCCCCGAGGAACTGGCCGAGGTGGAAGCGCGCATCCGCGCCATCAATCCCTATGCCACGCTCCACCGCACCCTGAAATCCGCCATCGCCCTCGACCAGGTGCTGGACCGCGGCGCGTTCGACCTCGATCGCATCCTCTCGCTGGAGCCGGCGTTCCTGGAGCAGGACGAGCATGTGCACGACGAGACCTGCGGCCCGGACTGCGGCCATGATCATGGCCATGATCACGGGCACGACCATGATCATGGGCACGGCCACCATCACGGCCACGGCGGGCTGAAGCATTTCCACGACGAGGACATGCAGTCGGTCTCGATTTCCACCGACAAGCTCATGGACCCGGACAAATTCTTCCCCTGGGTGCAGGAACTGGTGGCCACCGAGGGCATCAACATCCTGCGCTCCAAGGGCATCCTCGCATTCAAGGACGATCCCGACCGGTTCGTGTTCCAGGGCGTGCACATGATCCTGGACGGCGATCACCAGCGTCCCTGGAAGCCGGAAGAGAAGTTGCAGAGCCGCATCGTCTTCATCGGCCGCAATCTCGACCGCACGAAGCTGGAAGACGGCTTCCTGAGCTGCGCCGCCTGAGCCCCGTCCGGGCCCGGCGCGCGCCCGGCGTCAGCCCCGCGCGTGCGCCGGGCGCAGGCGCCGGAGCGGGGCGGGCAGGGTGCGGTCGATCCAGGCCGCGAACGCCTGGCGGCGCGGGTAGAGCCACAGGCCCGCGCCCATCACCGCGCCCCCCAGCACCGAGAGCGCGAACGGAAACAGCAGCGAATCCTTGAACACCTCGCCCACCAGGTGGCCGACATAGAAGCAGATGCCGATCGCCCCGAACACGGCATAGACCCGCCGCGCCAGGAAGATGGCGAGCAGCACCAGGCCGACATTGATCAGGCAATAGAGCGCCATGGACCATTCGGTGCCGCCGTCCTGCAAGCTCAGCCCGCCCCAGAAGGTCACCGCCGCCACCAGATGCAGCCAGAAGGCGAAATCGGCGCGGGTGGCGGCGAGATCCACCGCCCAGGCGATCAGCAGCAGCGCGAGGCCGAAATAGAGCGAGACGTCGCGCCGCTCCTCCCAGCCCAGCTCCGGCCCGTGGAACAGCACCGGGGCAAGGTCCATGGAGAGGAACCAGAGCGCGAACGCCATGACCGCGACGATGAAAGGGAAGCGGTAGAAATAAAGGGCGAGCGCGCCCGCCGCGAGGGTGGCGAGTTCCATGGGCAGCCAGCTGCCGTGGATCCAGCGATAGAAATCCACATAGGTGCCGGGCGTCCCCTGCGGCCCCCAGGCGTCGAGCGTGTCCTGGATGCCGAACACGGCGAGCGGCGCCATGCCCACCGCAACCGCGATCATCAGCCCGCCCGGCGTGGTCAGCCCGCGCCGCCACACTTGGTCGCCGGCGACCAGGAATACCCCGGCATAGACGATCGCGGTCAGCGTCAGCGCGATGCCGCCCATCTGCGCGAAGGCGAGGGTGGCGAACAGGGTCATGGCGCCGATGATGGTCAGCGCCCCGCCGTACCAGAGCAGATGGGTCAGATCGAAGCGCGGCTTCGCCATCGCGGCGGCGTTTGGGGAGGGGTCGGGAGGCAAAGCGGCCAGCAGCCGCGCCACCGCGTCCGGGGCGAGGGCGGCGGCGGTGGCGGCCGCGGCGATCTGTTCGCGGGTGAAGGACATGGCTTCGCTCCGTCTCGCCCCGAGAGCACGTCCCATCTGATTGCGACCCAATCAGATGGGTAAAACGGTCTCAATCAGTCTCTCGTGCCGGCTCCGCGCGGGACGCAAGGGGCGGGAGGCCCCGCCGAGGCTCTAGATGAAATACAGGACGGTGATGAGCGCGAAGCAGGGCAAAAGGAACAGGCAGGACCAGCCCATATAGCCGAAGAAGCTCGGCATCTTCACGCCGCGATGGCGCGCGATGGAGAGCACCATGAAGTTGGGCGCATTGCCGATATAGGTCATGGCGCCCATAAACACCGCGCCCGCCGAGATCGCCTCCAGCGTCACCTGCAACGGCCCCATGAGGCGATAGGCATCGCCGCCCGCGAGGTTGAAGAAGACAAGGTAGGTCGGCGCATTGTCCAGGAACGAGGACAGGAGGCCGGTCAGCCAGAAATACCACACATTCACCGGCTGGCCGCTCGGATCGGTGACGAGGTCCACCAGTGGCGCCAGCGCGCCGGTGGCGCCCGCGCGCAGGATGGCGATGACCGGGATGATGGTCAGGAAGATGGCGGCGAACAGCTTCGCCACCTCCAGGATCGGCTCCCAGTCGAACCCGTTGCGCTCGCGCACGAGGCGCGGGGTGATGGCGAGCGACACGAAGGCGATGGCGATCAGCAGCACGTCGCGCACCACCCATTGCAGCTCCACGCGGGTGCCGTAGACGTCGAACCCGATGCCCGGCTTCCACAGCGCGCTCAGCAGAATGGCGCCGATGATGCCGATCAGCAGCGGCACGTTCTGCAAGCCGCGCACATTGACGTGCTCGGTATCCGGGGTGGGATCGGGCAGCGGCGGCGGGGTTTCCTTGGAATAGAAATAGCGGTCGAGAAAATAGAAGGCGACCAGCAGCAGGCCGGCCACCACCAAGGTGTCGTGCAGCAAATGGGTGGTGGTCCAGAAGAAGCTGACGCCCTTCAGGAAGCCCAGGAACAGCGGCGGGTCGCCGAGCGGGGTCAGCGAGCCGCCGATGTTCGACACCAGGAAGATGAAGAACACCACCACGTGCACGTTATAGCGGCGGTTGTCGTTCGCCCGCAGCAACGGGCGGATCAGCACCATGGAGGCGCCGGTGGTGCCGATGAGGCTGGCGATCACCGTGCCAAAGGCGAGAATGCCGGTGTTGGTCAGCGGCGTGCCGTGGATGTTGCCGGCGATCAGGATGCCGCCGGACACCGTGAACAGCGAGAACAGCAGGATGATGAAAGGAATATATTCCAGCGCCGCCGTATGCACCACTTCGTGCAGCATCAGGCTGGGCCCGAAGGTGAGCGCGAACGGCACCATGAAGCAGGCGCCCCAGAACAGCGCCACCTTGCCGTAATGATGGTGCCAGAAATGGTTCGCCAATAGCGGAAACAGCGCGATCGACAGCAGCATGCCGGCGAACGGGAGGCCCCAGAGCAGGTTCAGATCGGCGCCATTGATGGTCGTCACGCCCGGCGCGGCGGCGTTTGCGAGCGAGGCATTCAGCAGAACCGGAAGGGCGGCCAGGGTGCCGGCGAGAATCCGCAGTCCGGTTCCCCTGCGGGATGCGCGCGGCCTTGCGGTTTCACGTTCCGGATTTGGCCCCACCGTCCATCCTCCCCACTTCGCCCTAAGCCTTTTGATGGACGATGGCGGCGGCTAACGCAAGCTGGCCGCTCCGGTTTTGGCTTTGGATGTGCCGCAGCGTCAGGCGGGATCAGGTGCCGCGCGGCTTCGCCCGGTGCGTCGGCGGCGCGCTCGCCGGGTCCTCCGGCCAGGGATGGCGCGGATAGCGCCCGCGCATTTCGGCCCGCACGTCGCGCCAGGAGCCGCGCCAGAATTGCGGCAGATCCTTCGTCACCTGGATCGGCCGGTGGGCCGGCGAGAGCAAAGACAGGATCAGCGGCACCTTGCCGGCAGCGATGGCGGGATGGCGGGTGAGGCCGAACAATTCCTGCACCCGCACCGCCAGCAGCGGGCCTTCGGGATTTTCATAATCGATCGGCAGGCGCGAGCCCGAGGGCGCGTCGAAATGGGTCGGCGCCTCCGCCTCCAGGCGGGCCGTGAGCGCATAGGGCAGCAAGGCGTGAAGTGCATGGCCAAGATCCCCCGCGCCGATCTGCGCGAGCGAGGACTTGCCGTCGAGAAACGGCGCGAGCCAGACGTCCGCCGTGGCGGAAAGCGTTGCGTCGGAGAGGTCGGGCCAGCCCTGCGCTTCGCCCTCCGCATGGCGCAGGAATTCCACCCGGTCGCGCCATTGCGCCAGCGCCGCCGTCCAGGGCAGGCGGTTCATGCCGAGGCCCGCAATCCCCTGGGCCAGCACCCGCGCCGTCTCTGCGCCCGCCGGCACCGGACGCGGACGGTCGGCGAGCACCAAGGCGCGCAGGCGCCGGGTTTCGCGCGCCCGCACGGCGGCGGCCTCGGCATCGAAGCCGATCTCGATTCCGCTGCGGATCTCGCCCGCGAACAGGCGCTCCAGCTCCTCGTCGGACAGCGCGGCAGCAAGCGAGATGCGCGCCGCCTCCGCCCGGCCGGAAATTTCCGCGACCGAAAGCAGCGGTGCCCTGGCGAGCGCGGCGGACGGCTCCATCACCCCGCCGCGCCCGTTCGCCAGCAGGAAACGCGTGCCATCGCCGCGCGCCTTCGCCACCCGGTCGGGAAAGGCGAGCGCCAGCAAGGCGGCGGGAGAGGGGGCCTCGCCCTTTTTCGAGCCGCGCGCGCCGGCAAGATCGGCCCAGCGCTCCGCGAGGCGGCGGGCATCGTCGGCGCGGCGCGAGCGGTCGCGGCGGAACTCCTCCAGGCGGTGGAGGAGGTCCACGCTCTCCCCGCCGAGCCCGCGTTCCACCAGGAGCGCGGCGATTTCAGCGGCCAGCGCGGCCACACCGGCATCGGCGCCCATCACCACCATATGGGCGAGGCGCGGCGGCAGCGGCAGGCGCGCCATGCGCCGGCCGAGGGATGTCACCGCGCCGTCTTCGTCGAGCGCGCCGAGCAGCACCAGCAGCGCCTTCGCCTCGATGAGCGCGGGCAATGGCGGGGGATCGAGAAAGGCAAGGCTGCGGGCATCGCGCACGCCCCAGACCGCAAGATCCAGCACCAGGCCGGAGAGGTCGGCGGCGAGGATTTCCGGGGTCGCGAAGGCTTGCAGGCTCGCGGTCTCCCCTTCGCCCCACAGGCGATAGCACACGCCCGGCTCGGTGCGTCCCGCGCGGCCGCGCCTTTGGTCGGCGGCGGCGCGGGAGACGCGCACGGTCTCAAGCCGCGTCAGCCCCACGTCCGGCTCGAACCGCGGCACGCGGGCAAGCCCGCCGTCCACCACCACGCGCACGCCCTCGATGGTGAGGCTGGTTTCGGCGATGGAGGTGGCCAGCACCACCTTGCGCCGTCCGGCAGGCGCCGGCAGCACCGCGCGATCCTGCTCGGCGGCATCCAGCGCCCCATAGAGCGGCACGATATCGACGGAGGGATCCCGCACCTGCGCGCGCAAAAGGTTTTCCGTGCGGCGGATTTCGCCCGCACCGGGCAAAAACGCGAGCACCGAGCCGCGCTCGGCGCCAAGCGCGGTCTTCACCGCCTCCGCCACCTGGGCATCGATGGGCGCGCGGGCATCGCGGCCGAGATAGCGGGTGGTGACCGGAAAGGCCCGGCCCTCGCTCTCCACCACCGGCGCCGGCGCGCCCGCCCCGCCCAGCAGCGTGGCGACGCGGGCGCCGTCCAGCGTCGCCGACATGGGCAGAAGCCGCAGATCCTCGCGCAGCGCGCCTTGCGAATCGAGCGCGAGGGCGAGGCCGAGGTCGGCGTCGAGGCTGCGCTCGTGATATTCGTCGAACAGCACCGCCGCGACACCCGACAATTCCGGATCGTCGAGGATCATGCGGGTGAAAACGCCTTCGGTGATCACCTCGATCTGCGTGCGCCGCGAGACTTCCGAGCGCAGGCGCACCCGATAGCCGACCCGATCCCCCACCCGCTCGCCGAGCGTCTGCGCCATGCGATGGGCGGCGGCGCGGGCGGCGAGGCGGCGCGGCTCCAGCACCAGGATGCGCCGGCCGGCGACCCATGGCTCGTCCATCAGCGCCAGCGGCACGCGCGTGGTCTTGCCGGCCCCCGGCGGAGCGACCAGCACGGCGCTCGCCCGCGCGCGCAGCGTCGCGGTGAGGGCGGGCAGAATGGCATCGATGGGCAGGCGAGTATCGAACATGGAGCACGGCGACCAAGAGAGCCGCCCCTTAGGCCATCAAAGCGCAGGGAAATCCAGAGCGGCGCCCTCAGCGTGGCCCAATGGCGGGACAAGGCGGCGACCTTGGCTTATGAAGGCGGCATCCGACCGCCTTTATGGAATGTCGCCCGAAATGCCGTCCACGCCGTCCACGCTCACCGACAAGGTGCGCACCTTCGCCCTCGACGGGGCGACCGCCGCCGCCGCCTTCCTGCGCGGCACCTGCGTCTTCATCTCCGAGACCGGCACCGCACTCTTTCCCGACGCGGACCGCACGCTTGCGCTGCACGACGGCGTGGTGCTGTGCGCCGCGGGCGACGGGCAGCGCCTCGTGACCGGCGGCGACGACGGCAAGGTGATGGAGGTGCTCGCCAGCGGCGAAGCGAAGACCCTCGCCGCGCAGAACGGCAGCTGGATCGACCGCATCGCGCTCGGGCCGGACGGCGCCGTCGCCTATTCCGCCGGCAAGACCGCTTTCCTGGTGCCGGCGAAAGGCGAGGTGCGCAGCTTTGCCGCACCCTCCACCGTCGGCGGCCTCGCCTTCGCGCCCAAGGGGCTGCGGGTGGCGGTGGCGCATTATGGCGGGGTCAGCCTGTGGTATCCCAACGCCGCCGACGCGAAGCCAGAGGTGCTGGAATGGAAGGGCTCCCATCTCGGCGTCACCTATTCGCCGGACGGACGCTTCATCATCACCACCATGCAGGAACCCTCGCTGCACGGCTGGCGCCTCGCCGACGGCGCGCACATGCGCATGACCGGCTATCCGGCGCGGGTGAAGAGCTTCGCATTCACCCATGACGGCAAGTGGCTGGTCTCCTCCGGCTCCACCGAAGTGGTGCTGTGGCCGTTCGCCACCAAGGACGGCCCGATCGGCAAGCAGCCCTCCATGCAGGCGCCTTCCGCCAGCGGCGGGCGCGTGAGCGTGGTGGCGTGCCATCCCAAGGACCCGGTGATGGCCTGCGGCTATGATGACGGCATGGTGCTGATGGTGCGCCTGACCGACGGCGCGGAAATCCTGCTGCGGGCGCCCGACGCGTCGGTGGTGAGCACCATCGCCTGGCGCAAGGACGGCGGCGCGGTGGCCTTCGGCACCGCGGGCGGCAGCGCCGGCCTGCTGGAGTTTTAGGTTTGATGTTTGCGGTGCACGGGGGCGGCGGGGGTGGGATTCGCACCCGGCACGGCGCGGCAGGATGGACCAAGCCCGCGCCGCGCCGCCGTCTGGATGTGATCGTCGCGGGGCTGTCACGTCGAACAGCTATCGGCTAACGTCAGCGTCATCTCGCAGGCGCGAGATGCACCATGCCGGTCGGAGATGCTCCATGAAGATCGAGGACGTTCGCCGCAACGCCTACTCCATGCCCCTGACGAATCCCGCCTATCCGCCGGGACCCTACCGCTTCTTCGACCGCGAGTTCATGATCATCACCTACCGCACCGACATCGAGGCCCTGCGCCGGGTCGTGCCGGAGCCGCTTGAAGTGTACGAGCCGCTGGTGAAGTACGAATTCATCCGCATGCCCGATTCCACCGGCTTCGGCGATTATACCGAGACCGGACAGGTGATCCCGGTGAAGCTCGACGGCGTGGAAGGCGGCTACGTCCATTCCATGTATCTGGACGACGAGGCGCCGATCGCCGGCGGCCGCGAGCTGTGGGGCTTCCCCAAGAAGTATGCCCACCCCAAGATGGAAGTGGAAAAGGACGTCCTGGTCGGCCGCCTGCATTATGGCAAGACCCTGTGCGTGGAAGCCACCATGGGCTACAAGCACAAGCAGGCCGACAAGGACGCGGTGCTCGCCGCCCTGAAGACCCCGAGCTTCCTGATCAAGATCATCCCCCATGTGGATGCCACCCCGCGGATCTGCGAGCTGGTGCGTTATTATCTGGAAGACATCCAGCTCAAGGAATGCTGGACCGGCCCGGCCGCGCTCGGCCTGTATCCGCACGTGATGGCGGATGTCGCCAAACTGCCGGTGCTGGAAGTGGTTTCCGCCCTGCACCTGCGCGCCGACCTGACGCTCGGCATGGGCGAAGTGGTTTACGACTATATGACCGAGACGAAATGATCCGGCCCGGAGCGCGCGCCGGCACTCGGCGCTTGCGCTCCGGCGCCTGATCCCGCCTTCTTCGAACACGACGGCGTGGTCCGGCGAGGGGTGGCGGGGAAACCCCACTCCTCGCGCTGAACGGGCCGCGGGCCGCCAAGCTGGATGGGGAACGACATGCGCACGCGGATCTGTGAAAATCCCAACGACATCAGCGAGATCGTCAAGGATTACGACCGTGTCGCCCTGGTGTTCCAGGGAGGCGGCGCGCTCGGTGCCTATCAGGCGGGCGTCTATGAGGCGCTCTCGATCGCCGGCGCTGAGCCCAATTGGGTCTCCGGCGTCTCCATCGGCGCGATCAATTCGGCGATCATCGCCGGCAACACGCTGGAAAACCGCATTCCCCGCCTGCGGGAATTCTGGGAGACCGTGTCCGGCCGCAAGATCTGGCCGTTCACCCCCGACGGCGACATCTTCCGCGCCGTGCGCAATCAGATGAGTGCAATGGTGACCATGAATTTGGGTCAACCGGGCTTCTTCAAGCCGCGTTTTCCCAATCCCTGGCTCCTGCCCACCGGCTCGGCGAACGCCACCAGCCTCTACGACACCGAACCTCTGCGTGAGACCCTGCTGAAGCTGGTCGATTTCGACCTCATCAACAATGGCTCTAAGCGCTTTTCCGTGGGCGCGGCGAACGTGCGCACCGGTAACTTCATCTATTTCGACAATACCACCCACCGCATCGGTCCCGAGCATGTGATGGCCTCCGGCGCCCTGCCGCCGGCGTTCCCGCCGGTGCGCATCGACGGCGAATATTATTGGGACGGCGGCGTGGTCTCCAACACCCCGCTGCAATGGCTGCTGGACCAGCCGGATCATCCGGGCGCCCTGGTGTTCCAGGTGGATCTGTTCTCCGCGCGCGGCGATCTGCCCCGCGACATGTTCCAGGTGATCGAGCGGCAGAAGGACATCGTCTATTCCAGCCGCACGCGCTACACCACGGACCTGTTCCGCCGGGTGCAATTGCTGCGCTCCCGGCATGCGGAAGCGGTGCTGCGCATTCCCGAGCAGCTGCGCACCGAGGAAGACCAGCAGGTGATCTCCGATTATGAGAAGTCCGGCGCGGTCAACATCTGCCACCTGATCTATCAGGAGAAGGATTACGAGCGCGACTTCAAGGATTACGAATTCTCCGGCACCTCGATGCGCGACCATTGGGCCTCGGGCTTCGAGGACACGGTGAAGACCTTGCGCCATCCGCAATGGCTCATGAAGCCGGACAAGAGCAAGGCCATCGTCGTCCACGACGTGCATCGCATCGACGACTGAGCCCGCCTGCCTGAGCCGCCAAGGCGGCCTTGAAACGCGCAAATCCCCGGCTTTCAGGCCGGGGCTTTTCGTTTGCGCGGCGGCGCGCGCCTCAGACGAAGAGGCCGCGCGCCAGCATGAATGCGCCGAGGCCGAGCAGGCCGGCGAAGAAGCAGGTCTTGAACGTCGCTGGAGAGAAGGTGAGGCGCATGCGCCGGCCCACCTCCATGCCGATCAGCGCCGGCACCAAAGCGATCAGCGACAACATCACCGCGTGCGGATCGGCGAGCGGCGCATCGCCGCCGGTGAGCGCGAAGGCGAGGGTGAAATTCGCCACCGTGAAGGTGAGGCCGAGCGCCTGGATCAGGTCCTCCCGCTCCAGCGCGAGCGATTGCAGATAGGGCGCGGACGGCATGACCGTGACGCCGGTGGTGCCGGTCAGGAACCCGGCGGCGAGGCCGATCACCGGCGAGAGCCATCCTTCCCAGGCGGAGGGGGTGTGGAAATGGATCGAGCGCAGGCCGAGCACGCCATAGACGGACAAGGTCAGCCCCAGCAGCGGCGGCGCCCAGTGGGAACTGAGGCCGCCCAGCCAATAGCCGCCGATCAGCGTGCCCGCCATCAGCGTGAGCAGCAGCGTCCAGAACCGCTTCGCATTGGGCAGGATGCGCGGGCCGCTGAACAATTGCAGCACATTGGTCACGGTCGCCGGAACGATGATCATCGCCGCGGCGTGGGACGGCGGCATGACGATGCTCAGCAGGCCGACACCGATGGTCGGCAGGCCCATGGCGATGACGCCTTTCACCACGCCGGCGAGGACCAGCGCGAAGGCGATGAAAATTAGGGTGAGCAAGGACCAGTCGGACATGGCGCGAACATGCTGCTTCCGCCCCATCCCGGCAATGTGGAACTTCCGCTTCTAGCCTTCGGAACATCCGAAGGATAAGCTTCTCCCATGCGCCTGGATCTCTCGGACCTGCGGTTGTTCCTGAATGTGGTGGAGGCCGGCAGCCTCACCGCCGGAGCCGCCCGCGCCCATCTGGCGCTGGCCTCGGTCAGCGCGCGCATCCGCGACATGGAGGCGGAGATCGGCACGCCGCTGCTGGAGCGCGGCCGCGCCGGCGTCGCCGTGACCCCGGCGGGGGAAGCGCTGGTGCATCATGCCCGCCTGATGCTGGCGCAGAGCGAACGCATGCGCGGCGAGCTCGCAGGCTATGGCAAGGGCTTGAAGGGCCATGTGCGCCTGTGGTGCAACACCGCCGCCTTCGGCCATGGCCTCTCCGCGGACCTCGCCCGCTTCCTCGCCGCCAATCCCAATATCGACATGGATCTGGAGGAGCGGCCGAGCTGGCAGATCGCCCAGGCGCTGGCCGAGGGGCTGATCCATCTCGGCATCACCTCGGATGCCGCCGATACCTCGGGCCTGCATCTGACGCGCTATCGCGAGGATCATCTGGTGGTGGCGCTGCCGCGCGGCCATCCGCTTTGCGAGCGGGCCAGCCTGCGCATTGCCGATGTGCTGGACGAGCCGTTCGTCGGCCTGCCCGAGGGCAACGGTCTGCAAAGCCTGGTGGAGCGCAATGCGGTGCGAGCCGGCGGGACGCTCAAATATCGGGTGCGGGTGAACGGCTTCGCCGCGGTCGCGACCATGGTGGGGCCGCACATCGAGGCCCATGTGGGGCTTGCGGTGATCCCGGCGGCGGTGGCGCAGCAATTGCGCGAGAGCCACGCGCTGGTGTTCGTGCCGCTGGACGAGCCTTGGGCGCGCCGCACTTTGGTGATCGCGGTGCGGCGCGAAGACGTGCTGCCCGCCTATGCCCAGCGCCTGCTCGCCTATCTGCGTCCGGCGGGCGCATGAGGCCGGGCGCGCGCGGCGCCGGCCGGGTCGGCCCTCAGAATTCGACGTCCAGCTCTTCCAGCTCTTCCGGCTCGGCTTTTGCGCCGGCGATCCATTCCTGCATGAGGGGATGGGCCATCATGCGGTCGCGATAGGCGGCGCAGGCGGCGTCGAGCGCGACGTCATAGGTGGCGAAGCGCGAGCACACCGGCGCATACATGGCGTCCGCGAGCGTGATGTTCGCGCCCATCAGATACGGCCCGCCATGGGCGGCGAAGCAGCCGCGCCAGATGGCGAGGATGCGCTCGATGTCCGCCTGGGCGCCGGCCCACACCTTGAAGCCGGGGAAATGGGCCTTCATGTTCATCGGCAGGGCCGAGCGCATGTTGGCGAAGCCGGAATGCATCTCGCCGGAGATCGAGAGGCAGTGCGCCCGCGCCGCGCGGTCGGCGGGCAGCAACTGGGCTTGCGGGAAGACTTCGTTGAGATAGGCGGCGATGGCCAGCGTATCCCACACGGTCACGCCCTCATGCACCAGGCGCGGCACGAGGAAGGAGGGGGAGAGCAGCAGCAGTTCGGCCTTCGCGTCCGGATCGTCCACCGGCACCCGCTCTTCCTCGAAGGCGAGGCCCGCCATCTTGCACAGCAGCCAGCCGCGCAGCGACCAGGAGGAGTAATTCTTGCTGGAAATGGTGAGGGCGCTCATGAACGTCACCGCTGGCTCGAAGGCATCTGGAGCAATCTTAGCGGTTGTGTGTTGCAATGCACCACCCCCCGCTCCAATATCCTTTCTAGAAGTACATCCGAACGAGCGCGTAGGGAAGTGTAGAACAGAAATTGCGCCAAAGCCTTAGCTCTTTCGGACAGGTCGAATTGCGGGCCGGCCCGGGTGTCGGCGTGGCTCGCTCAGCGGGTATCCAGCGGGTAAAAGGCGTTCAAACGCGATGAAAAAGAACCTGTCTTCCAGGACCCAGCCCCCCTCTTGCCGGCAGCGAAGGGCATCATGATGTACCTCGCTTACCAGACCCAGTCCGATCTGATGGACCCCTTGCGCTTCGGGGCCCACATGGCCCGGCGCGCGCTCGACAATTCCTTTCTCTCCCTGTTCAGCACCGAGAGCATGCGCACCAGCATGCGCCATCTCTCGGCCGCGTTCGAGATGGTGGAGCGCGCCGGGCTCAGCCACGCGCGCCTGCCGTTCGGCATCGCCAGCACCATGGTCGGCAACCAGGAAGTGGAAGTCACCGAGGAGCCGGCCCATGTGCTGCCCTTCGGCACCTTGCTGCATTTCAAGAAGGACACCACGGTACCGCAGCCGCGGGTGCTGGTGGTGGCGCCGCTCTCCGGCCATTTCGCCACCCTGCTCGTGGGCACGGTGAAGACCCTGCTGCCCGACCACGACGTCTATATCACCGACTGGCACAATGCCCGCGACGTGAGCCTGGAGCACGGCGCCTTCGGCTTCGACGATTATGTCGAGCACGTCATCAAGTTCCTGGAATTCATGGGTCCCGGCTGTCACATCCTGGGCGTGTGCCAGCCGTGCGTGCAGGTTCTGGTGGCCGCAGCTGTCATGGCACAGGAGGGCAATCCCGCCTATCCGCGCTCCATGACGCTCATGGCCGGCCCCATCGATTGCCGCATCAATCCCACCAAGGTCAACGAGCTGGCCACCTCCAAGCCCATCTCCTGGTTCGAGAAGAATCTCATCGCCACCGTGCCGATGGGCTTCAAGGGCGCCGGGCGCAAGGTCTATCCCGGTTTCATCCAGTTGACCGCCTTCGTCAGCATGAATTTGAACCGCCATGTGAAGGCGCACATGGAGCTGTACGAGAACCTCGCCGCCGGCGAGCTGGAAAAGGCCGAGGCCACCAAGCATTTCTACGATGAATATTTCGCGGTTCTGGATCTCGCGTCGGAATTCTATCTGGAGACGGTGAAATACGTGTTCCAGGATTATCTTCTGCCGAAGGGCGAATTGACCTATCGCGGCAATCCCATCGACTTCAAGGCCATCCGCCGCACCGCCTTGCTGACCGTGGAAGGCGAGCGGGACGATATCTGCTCCATCGGCCAGACCATGGCGGCGCAGGATATCTGCACGGGCCTGCGGCCCCACCGCAAGCGCCACCACATGCAGGCGGGCGTCGGGCATTACGGCGTGTTCAGCGGGCGCAAATGGGCCGGACAGGTCTATCCCCTGGTGCGCAACCACATCCTCGCCAGCGATTAACTAAGTCCCCCCGGCCGGGCGGCCGGGGGCGAAGCGCCGTGCGGGCGCGCTCCAGCTGAGCCGGGGCCCTCAGGCCGCGTGCTGCCCGCTGTGTTTTCCTTCCGCGAATTCCTCGATCATCTTGGCGTTGAAGTCGGGAATATCCTTCGGGTTGCGGCTGGTGACGAGGCCCTGGTCCACCATCACCGACTTATCTTCCACCTTCGCCCCGGCATTGGCGAGATCCACCTGGATCGCCTTATAGCCGGTCATCGACCGCCCCTTCACGAGCCCGGCCGAGATCAGCACCTGCGGACCATGGCAGATGGCGGCCACGGGCTTCTTTTCGGTGAAGAAGGCGCGGGTGAAGGCGAGCGCCTTTTCGTTGATGCGCAGCGCGTCCGGGTTCATCACTCCGCCCGGCAGCAGCAGAGCGTCGAAGTTTTTCGCATCGGCGGCGTCGAGCGCGACGTCCACCTTGATCTTGTCGGCGGGCGTGTCGTGATTGACGCCCTGCACTTCGCCCTTCTCGGGACTGACGATCTTCACATCGGCGCCGGCCGCTCGCAGGGCCTTCACCGGTTCGGTCAGCTCCACATTCTCGAAGCCGTTGGCGACCAGGACCGCGATCCTGCGTCCGTCGAGACGGTTAGCCATGGAAATTCTCCTTTTTGCACATTGGTGCTATCGGTGCGCCCAAGCCCCGTGGCGTAAGGACGAACCCGTCCGGCCCCGGGGAACAACCCGAGGAAGCAGCAAGGGGTTCCTGGCGCCGCCGGGAGCCCGAGGGAGAGACCCCGATGTTGAAAACCGTCGCCGCCTTCGACCGGATCGGCGAGGAAAATGCGTTCGCCGTTCTGGCGCGCGCCACCACGCTCGCGAGCCAGGGCCGCGACATCATCAATCTCGGCATCGGCCAGCCCGATTTCCGCACCCCCGAGCCTATCGTGGAAGCCGCCATCAAGGCGCTGCGCGACGGGCAGCACGGCTATACGCCCTCGGTGGGCATCGCGCCTTTGCGCGAGGCGGTGACGGCCGACCTCCACAAGCGCTACGGCGTCGAGGTGGATCCGGGTCTCGTGATGATCGTGCCCGGCGGCAAGGTCACCATGTATGCGGCAATCCGCCTGTTTGGCGAGCCGGGCGCGGAGATCCTCTATCCCGATCCCGGCTTTCCCATCTATCGCTCGATGATCGAGCACACCGGCGCGACCCCGATCCCGGTGCCGATCCGCGAGGAAAACGCCTTCGCCTTCTCGGCCGAGGAGACGCTGGCGCTGATCACGCCGAAGACCCGCCTGCTGATCATCAATTCCCCCGCCAATCCCACCGGCGGCGTCACCCCCAAGGCCGAGATCGACAAGCTGGTGAAGGGCCTTGCCGCTTATCCCCATGTGGCGATCCTATCGGACGAGATCTACGATCATTTCGTCTTCGACGGGGAAACCCACCAGACCCTGCTCGCCTATCCGGAGATCCGCGACCGGCTGATTCTGCTCAACGGCTGGTCCAAGACCTATGCCATGACCGGCTGGCGGCTCGGCTATTCCATCTGGCCGAAGGGCCTGTATGAGCAGGTGCGCAAGCTTTCGGTAAACGCCTGGAGCTGCGTCAATGCCGCGACCCAATATGCCGGCATCGCCGCGCTTCAGGGTCCGCAGGATGCGGTGCACGCCATGGTGGCCGAGTTCGACCGCCGCCGCCACGTCGTGGTGGAGGGGCTGAATGCGCTGCCGGGCATCTCCTGCGCAACGCCGGGCGGGGCCTTCTACGCCTTCCCCAACGTCGCCGGCACCGGCTGGCCCTCGGCCAAGGCGCTCGCCTCCGCCTTGCTGGAGGAGGCCGGCGTGGCAGTGATCGGCGGGCCGGATTTCGGCGTCTATGGGGAAGGCTATCTGCGGCTATCCTATGCCAATTCGGCCGAGAACATCCGGGCCGCGCTGGGCCGGATCGCGGCCTTCCTGGCGCAGCGGCAGGTGGCCTGATCCCGCGCCGGGCGGAGGGGGAATGACACGCCGCGCCTTCGCCCGCATAATGTTCGCCGGCAGGAAATGCGCCGGTCCTATCCGCGCGCGTTTTGCGCCTGGACGCGCTCCGGCGGCCCCTCTCCTGCTGGCGTTCGCGCTTCTGCTTGCGATCCCGGACGGCGGGGCGCACGCCCAGCCGCCTGCCTCAACCCCTTCCCCGACCCCGAAGACGGCGGTGCTGGAGCCCTGGCCCTCCACCGCCCGCTGCCGCGCCGGCGTGGCATTGGCACGCGACTATAATCGCTGCCTCTACGATGCGATCCAGGTGTCCGAGAAGGGGATGGAGGCCGCGCTCGCCAACGCCTTCGCGGTGATCGAGGCGCGCGGCGACCTTCTGCCCGCCCAGCGCAACCGCTGGCGCATCCTGCTGGACGAGGCGCAGATCCGCTTCGGCATGTATCGCAATTTCGATTGCCAGAGCGTGGCGCCGTTCGAGGGGCTGCGCGGCATCGGCAATTTCGAGCAGCGGGCCTTGTGCCTGATCGCCAATAACGAGCGCCGGGCGGAGGATCTGCGCCGCCGCTATGGCGAGGTGCCCAAGCCCGCCGCGCCCGCGCCGGCCGTGGCGGTGGAGAACATCGGCACCCGCCCCGCCACCTGGCTCACCGCCGTGGCGCGGCCGCTGGATTAGCCGGGCACGCTTCAGACAGAAATCCCCCTCTCCCCGCCGGGGAGAGGGCTGGGGTGAGGGGCGCGCCGCGCGAGCAAGGGGCCGGGCACTTCCACCCCGAGGGTCCCCCTCACCCGCCCGCTGCGCGGTCGACCTCTCCCCCTCGGGGAGAGGTGAGGGGCCGCCCCTCACCCACCTGCCGCCTAAACCCATTGGACTTGCGCCGGCACGTGCCTTTCGCCAAAGGTGCGGACGGATGCGTTCGAGGAAGTGCAATGGCCAAAGTGGTGTGCGTGGGCGAAGTGATGGTGGAACTGGCGCGCGGCAACGATGGCCGGTTCGGCCTTGCGTTCGCTTATGCCACCGCGCTCGGCGACGATGCCTATTCCGCCCAGATCCTCGACCTTGCCGCCAGCGAAGGCGTGCAGCGCGAGGCGGTGCTGATCGCCAAGGGGCGGGTGCCGGGCCTCTATCTCATCACCACCGACGATCGGGGCGAGCGCACCTTTCATTATTGGCGCGACACCGCGCCCGCCCGTTCGCTGTTCGAATTCGAGGGCTGGCAGGGCGTCGCCGAAATCCTGGTGGATGCGCGGGCGACCTATTTCTCCGGCATCACCTTGTCGCTCTATTCCAATGTCGGGCTCGGCCGGTTTCTCGCGGCGCTGGAGATGGCGGGCGAGCGGGGCGCCTGGCGCGTGTTCGACGGCAATTACCGCCCGCGCGGCTGGGGCGGCGATGTCGCGCGCGCCCGCATGGTGTTCGCCGAGGCGCTGAAGCGCGCCTCGCTCGCCATGCCCACGTTCGAGGACGAGGCCGCGCTCTGGGGCGATGCCTCGCCGCACGCCACCATCGAGCGCATGACCACCTATGGGGTGAGCGAGGTGGTGGTGAAGAATGGCGCCGGCGGCGCGCTGGTCTATGCCGAAGGGCGCATCGTCGAGGTGCCGGTGGAGCGCGAGGTTCACCCCGTGGACACCACCGGCGCCGGCGACAGCTTCAACGCCGCCTATCTCGCCGCCCGGCTGAAGGGCGCGAGCCCGGAAGAGGCGGCGCGCGCCGGCCATCGCCTCGCCGGCACGGTGATCCTGCATCGCGGCGCCATCATCCCGCGCGCCGCGCAGGAAGGTGTGAGCGCGCATTGAGCGCCGGGGCGCCTGACGCGCCCCGCTCGCTCGGCCGCTCCTCAGCCGAACTTAGCAGCCCGGGGCAAAGCGGCGGCGACGCTCGCGAGATCGCGGATGGCGGCAAAATCGCCGGCGCGGATCAGATCGGCCGGCACCACCCAGGAGCCGCCCACGGCCACCACGTTCGGCAGCGCGAGATAGTTCGCCACATTGGCCGGCCCGATGCCGCCCGTGGGGCAGAAGCGCAAATGCGGCAGTGGACCCGCCACCGATTTCAGGAAAGCGACGCCGCCCGAAGCCTCGGCCGGGAAGAATTTCAGCACCTCGAAGCCGAGCCCCGACAGCACCATGGCTTCGCTCGTGGTGGCGCAGCCGGGCAACACCGGCACCGGCGCCTGGGCCAGGGATTCGGCGAAATGGGGGGTCGTGCCAGGGCTCACCAGATAGGCCGCGCCGGCCTCGAGGGCAGCTTCCACCTGCGCCTGATTGGTGACCGTGCCGGCGCCGGCGAGCGCGCCTTCCACATCGCGCACAATGTGGCGGATCGCCTCCAGCGCCACCGGCGTGCGCAGCGTCACTTCGATCAGCGGCAGCCCGCCCTGCACCAGCGCGCGGGCGAGCGGCACGGCATCTTCCAGGCGTTCGATCACCACCACCGGGATGACGGGCGCGCGGGCGACGAAGGGGAGCGGGCTTGGAAGGCTCATGATGTGTCTCTCTCAACCGAGCCGCCTTTGAACCCCACCCGCCGGCCGCTGTCGAGGGGGCATGGCGCGGGCCCAAGCGGCGGGGTCGGGCGGGCCGCCTCAAGGGGTTGAAACGATTTAAGAAATGCCCGGCGGAAAATCGGCGGTCCGGCGCGCGGGCGCTCAGACCAAAGCGGTCATCAGGCTGGAGCTTGGGAACAAGGCGAGCCCGGCACCGGCGAGCGCCACCCCATAGGGCAGGCTTTCCGCGAGCTTGAGGCCGCCCCAGCCGCGTCGCGCCCAGAGCGTGACGCCGCCCACCAGCAGCGCGCCGAACAGGCCGCAGATCAAGGCAAAGGCCGGCAATTGGGAGGGATCGAGCCACAGCGCCAGCGCGGCGGCGAGCTTGGCATCGCCGGCGCCAATGAGATCATGGGCGAACAGCCAGAAGCCGGCCGCCAGCACGCCGCCCGCCAGCATCAGTCGCAGCGGCAGGTCGCCCACCGGTCCCGAGGCGGCGAGCAGCGCAAAGCCGCCGGCGAGGGCGAGAATGATGAGATTGGGGATGATCCGGCGCGCCAAATCGGTGGCGATGGCCACCGACAGCGCCGCCGGAAACAGGCCGAGCACCAGCAGATGGTCGAGCGGGAAAAACGCCACGCCGCTCAATTGCCCGCCGCTGCGGCGCCGGCCTTCAGGCGCGCCAGGGTGAGGCCGATCTGGGTCAGCACGGTGACGATGGCAATGGACAGCCCGGCGGCGATCAGCCCGTATTCCAGGGCCGTCGAGCCGTGTTCTTCCCTTACGAAGCGGGCCAGCAAGAGCTTCATCGCGCACCCTCGTCCGCGCTGTCCCGCGCGGCTGTCTCAGACGGCGTGAGGCGCCGTCCTTGGTTCGAACGCTAGGGGATGCTCCTTTGCCGAGTGGTAAACGCGCCGCGCCCGGCAGCTCTCGCGCCGGCACAGCTTGTGCGGAAGGTTAACGCTCCCTCAGCAGCGCTCGGCCGCGACCGGCTGCGCGCGAGCGTCCAACCGCTGGGACACCAGCCCGAGGCAGAGCGCCGCGCACGCGAGCGCAATGCCCACGAACGGCAGGTTCTGATAGGCAAGGCCGTGGGTGATGGCGATGGCGCCGATCCAGGCGCCGGCGGCATTGCCGAGGTTGAAGGCGCCCTGGTTGAGGGTGGAGGCAAGGTTCGGCGCCGAGGCGGCGGTATCCACCACGCGCAATTGCAGCAGCGGCACAAGCGCGAAGGCGAGCACGCCCCACACCGTGAGGACGGCGAGCGCGGGCGCGGGCCTGGTGCTCGCGGGCACGAACACCACCAGCACGACGATCAGCACCACCAGGGTGCCGATGAGCGAGGGCATCAGCCGCCAGTCGGCGAGCCTGCCGCCCAGCATGTTGCCGGCGGTCAGCCCCACCCCAAACAGCAGCAGCGCGCCGGTGATGGCGTTCGCGGAAAGCCCCGTCACCTGCGCCAGCAAGGGCGAGATATAGGTGAAGACGCTGAACAGGCTGGCCGAGCACAGCACGCTGATCAGCATGGCGAGCGCCACCTGGGCATCGCCGAGCACGCGGAATTCGCTCAGGATGCGGCCGCTCTTCATGGGCAGGCCGCGGGGCAGCAGCACCACCAAGGCGGCGAGCGCCGCAGCCCCGATGAGCGCCACCGCGAAGAAGGTGGAGCGCCAGCCGAGCCATTGGCCGAGCGCCGTGCCGGCCGGAACCCCGAGCACATTGGCGATGGTGAGGCCGGCGAACATCAGCGCGATCGCCTGCGCCCGCTTGTGGCGCGGCACGAGGTCGGAGGCGACCACCGAGCCGATGCCGAAGAAGGCGGCATGGCAGAAGGCGGTGACGATGCGCGCGCCCATCAGCAGGCCGTAGCTGGGCGCGAGCGCGCACAATATGTTGCCGCCGATGAACACCGCCATCAGCCCCACCAAAGTGGTCTTGCGTGGCCAGTTGGCGGTGAGGATGGCGAGCAGCGGCGCGCCGATCACCACCCCGAGCGCATAGCCCGTCACCAGAAGCCCGGCCTGCGGAATGGTCACGCCGAGGTCGCGCGCCACGTCGGGCAGAAGGCCCATCACCACGAATTCCGTGGTGCCGATGCCGAAGGCGGCGACGGCGAGGGACAGGAGCGACAAGGGCATGGGAACGTCCGCGCTGAGAGGGGGCCGGCGAGGCGTAAGATTTGACTTTGATCAAATTGATGCGCCGCAGCAAGTGTGCCGCAGTATGGCCAGCCATGCAGCGGTGCCGCACGGCATCTTGCCGAACCCCTCATGCCGAATGGCGAAGCCTTGGCATCGCGACAGTGCGCGCGGGTCTGATATGTTGCGGCAAAGCCGCGTTGGACGGGGCGGGAGAGATGCGCGATGGGCCTGTGGTTCAAGGACGATCTGTTTGAGGCCCAGTTCCTGCGCACGCTCGGCCACACCTATTATGGCGGCGCCGATATTGGCGAATGCCTCGCGCTCGCGGCCCGTATCCCGCAGGGCGACACCGAGCGCTGGCATGGCGAATGGAATGCGCTTGCCGAACGGCTTTATGACGCCGGCCAGGCGAGCCTTGCCGCCGGCCGGGGCACCAGCGCGCGCCAGGCGTTCCTGCGCGCCGCCAATTATTTCCGCGCCTCGGCGCTGTTCCTGCTGGCGGCACCGGTCGATCCCCGCGCGGTGAAAGCCTATGAGCGCCAGGCCGAAGCCTTCGCCCGCGCCTGCGCGCTGATGACCCATCCGGTGGAGAGCGTGCGCATCCCGTTCGAGGAGACGCGCCTTCACGGCCTGTTCCTGCGGCCCTCCGCCGACGACACGCCGCGCCCGACGCTGATCGTCACCGGCGGTTATGACGGCACGGCGGAGGAGAATTTCTTCTTCAGCGGCGCGGCGGCGCTGGAGCGCGGCTATAACGTGCTGCTCTATGACGGGCCGGGGCAGGGCGAGGCGCTGTTCAAGCAGGGCCTGCATCTGCGGTCGGACTGGGAAAACGTGCTGCGCCCGGTGGTGGATTTCGTCCTCGCCCAGCCGGGGGTGGACCCCGAGCGCGTCGCGCTCTACGGCCTCAGCCTCGGCGGCTATCTGGCGGCGCGCGGCGCCAGCGGCGAGCCGCGCCTTGCCGCTTTGGTGGTCGATCCCGGCCAATATGCGCTGCTGGACGAGATGCGGGCGCGCCTGCCGCGCTGGCTCGGGCGCGGCCTGCCGAAGGGCAATCCCCTCACCCGCCGCGTGCTGAGCCGGATGATGGACCGCATGATGCGCAGCCCCACCAAGGGCTGGGGCCTGCGGCGCGGCCTGTTCGTCAATGGCGTGGCGACGCCCTGGGATTATGTGCAATCCATCGCCGCCTTCACCCTGGAGGGCCGCGCGCAGGAGATCGCCTGTCCCACCATGGTCTGCAAGGCCGAAGGGGACCAGATCGGTGCTTCGGCGCAAAGCCTGTTCGAGCATCTCGCCTGCACCAAGCGGCTGGCGCTCTTCAAGGCGGAGGAGGGGGCCGCGGCGCATTGCGAGGGCGGCGCCCGCGCGCTCTTCAACCGCGAGATGTTCGACTGGCTGGATGCCGTGCTCGCGCGCTGAGCGGCGCGGCTTAGGCGGCGTCGCGGCGGCGCACGGCGAGGTTCAGCAGCACCCGTTCGGTGATCGGCTGGGCCATGGCGGCATTGCGCCGGCAGGCGAGGACAGCTTCGTCCACGGTGAGGATGGCGCGCAGGCAGCGGTCCGGCGTGAACGCGCGCAAGGCCTTGTCCACCAAAGGCTTGCGGGAGAAATGCACGGCCGGGCGGGCCTGATCGATCACCCGCTCGATGCTGCTGCCGCCCTCCACCGCCAGCGCCATCTGGTGCAGCGACATGAGCGCCCGCAGCAGCGCGCCGAGAATGGCGTCGGGCCGGGTTGCCGCGCCCCAGGCCTTGGCGAGCGCGGTGGCGGTCTCTACCGGCTGGCCGGCGAGCGCGGCGTCCACCACATCGTCCATGGCGAGCGCGGAGGCATCGCCCACGATCAGCCGGACGTCTTCCAGCGTCACGCGGCCCTGGCCCTTGGCATAGAGCGCCAGCTTCTCGATCTCGCCGCGCGAGGCGAGGCGGTCGCCGCCGATGAGGGAGACCAGCAGGTCGCGCGCGTCGCGGTCGATGGCGAGGCCGGCTTCGCCCAGCATGGTGTCGACGAGGCGCATCAGGTCGCGCTCGCCGTCGGCATAGCAGGGAATGGCCAGCGCGTTCGGCGCGCCTTCGCATAAAGAGCGCAGCGGCGCGCCCTTCTTCAGGTCGCCGGCCTCCACCACCACCAAGGCGTCGCACGGCTCGGCGAGCACGGGTTCGAGCGCGGGCACGAGGTTGCGGCTGCCGGCGCGCACCCACACCACGCGCTGCCCGCCGAACAGGCCGATGGTGCGCGTTTCGTCCATGAGCCGACGGGGATCGGAGGAGAGGTCGTCGCCGTCGAGCCGTACCACGGCGAATGGATCGCTGGTGTCGGGCACGGCGCGGCGCACGAGGCCGGCCGCGCGCTCGCGCACCAGCCCCATGTCGGGGCCGTAGATCAGCACCACGGGACGCTTTGGATCGCGGCGGGCGAGGGCGGAATCGGCCTCGCCCGCGCGCACCGCAACCATGGGTCAGCGCGCCGGAGCGGTGGCCGGGGCTGCGGCCGGTGCCGCCGGCGGCGGTGCCACCGGCGGGCTGCCGGTCGGGGGACCGCCGGGAGCGGGTGTGCCGGTCGGGTTCTTGATGAAGAAGGCGGCCAGCTGCACCTTGATCTGGTCCGCGACCACTTGCGAGGCGCGGCTTTCCGCATCGCGCGCGGCGCTGTAATTGGCGAAGCGCTGTTCGCTGACGTCGGTGGAGACCGCGGCGGCCGCCTTGCCGGAGGCGATCGGCGGCTTGGTCTCCTCGCCCGCGCGCACCAGCTTCCAATCGCCTTCCACGCGGAAAGTCTTCGCTTCCGGCAGGCCCGATTGGGTGTCGACGATGGCGAACGAGCTGGACGAGCGCACCGTGATGAACATCTTGTACGGCGCATTGGCGGGATTCCCCGCGCCGCCGGTGAGATTGTAGATCAAATCGTTGCGCAGATCGTTGCCGATGCGTCCGTTGATCTTGACGATCTCGATGTCCTGCAGCCGCTCCTGCAGGGCAGGTCCGGCGGCGGTGGTGTTTGCCGCATACATGGGCTGGAAACAGCCGGCGAGCGCCCCGGAGAGGGCGCACACGAGGCCGAGGCGGGCGAGCAGCGCGGCGCGGTCAGGCGACAACATTCACGATCCTCTGTGGAACCACGATGATACGCTTCGGCGGCCGCCCGTCGAGGGCGCGCTGCACGGTTTCAAGGGCGAGCACGGCGGCTTCGATCTCCGCCGAGGTCGCCTCGCGCGGAACGATGATGTCGTCGCGCTTGCGGCCGTTGATCTGGATCGGCAGCGTGATGGTGTTCTGCACCAGCAGCGCCGGGTCAACCTTGGGCCATGCGGCCTCGGCAACCAGGCCCTCATGGCCGAGCGCGGCCCAGCATTCTTCCGCCAGATGCGGCGTCATGGGGGCGACGGTGCGCACCAGCATTTCCGCCGCCTCGCGCAAGGCAAACGCCATGTCCGGCGCCACCTCGCCGGCGCGCACGCCGGCAATCGCCTGGCCGAAGGCATTGGCGAATTCGTGCACGTGCGCGACCGCCACGTTGAAGCGCAGGCGCTCCACATCCTCGGCCACCGTGGCGACCAGGGCGTGGGAGGCACGGCGCAAAGCGGTGGCGTCCGCACCGAAGCTGTCCGGACGTGGCGCATCGGCCGGCGCGCCGAGCGCAATGCCCTCGTGCACCAGGCGCCACACGCGCTGCACGAAGCGCCATGCGCCCTCGATGCCGGACTGGGTCCACTCGCTGTCGCGCTCGGGCGGGGTGTCCGCCAGCATGAACCAGCGCGCGCAATCCACGCCATAGGTGTCGGCCACCACTTCCGGGGCCACCACGTTGCGCTTGGACTTGGACATCTTCTCCGGCGGGCCGACCACCACGTCCTCGCCGGTCTCGATCTTCACCGCCTTGCCGGTACCGAGGAGCTTCACCTCCTCCGGGAACAGCCAGCGGCCGGCTTTGTCCTTATAGGTCTCGTGGACAATCATGCCCTGGGTGAACAGGCCGGCGAACGGCTCCTTGATGTCTACGCGGCCGCAGGCGTTCAGCGCCCGGGTGAAGAAGCGCGAATAGAGCAGGTGCAGGATCGCGTGCTCGATGCCGCCGATATATTGGTCCACCGGCAGCCAGTGGCGCACGGCGTCCTTGTCGAGCGGCTTCGACGCGTCGTCGCTGGCGTAGCGCAGGAAATACCAGGACGAATCCACGAAGGTGTCCATGGTGTCGGTTTCGCGCTTGGCCGGCGCGCCGCACTTGGGGCACGGCACGTTGCGCCACGCCTTGGCGCGATCCAGCGGATTGCCCGGCATGTCGAAGGTGACGTCGTCCGGCAGCGTCACGGGCAGCTGGTCGCGCGGCACACCCACGGGGCCGCAGGTCTCGCAATGGATGATGGGGATCGGGCAGCCCCAATAGCGCTGGCGCGAGATGCCCCAGTCGCGCAGGCGGAAATTCACCTGCCGCTTGCCCTGCGGCTCGTCGCCGATGCGGAATCGCTCCAATTGCCGGGCGACCGCCTCTTTCGCCGCGTCCACGGCCATGCCGTCGAGGAATTGGGAATTGAACAGCGTGCCCTCGCCGTCATAGGCGATGTCGGCCACGGTGAAGGCGGCCGGGTCCGCGCCCTCGGGCAGCACCACGGGGGTGACGGTGAGGCCGTATTTGCGGGCGAAATCGAGGTCGCGCTGGTCGTGCGCCGGGCAGCCGAAGATGGCGCCGGTGCCGTAGTCCATCAGCACGAAATTGGCCACATAGACCGGCACGGTGCGGCTGGCATCGAGCGGATGCACCACTTTCAGGCCGGTGTCATAGCCCATCTTCTCCTGGGTCTCGATCGCCTCGGCGGTGGTGCCGCCCTTCTTGCAGGCGACCACGAAGGCGGCGAGCGCTTCGTCCTTCGCCGCCAGCGCCGTCGTCAGGGGATGGTCGGGCGAGAGCGCCAGGAACGACGCGCCGAACAGCGTATCGGGGCGGGTGGTATAGACCTTCACCGCCGCGGTGCCGGCCGGGATCTTCTCCCGGTGATGGGCCTTGGACAGCTCGAACAGGACTTCGAGGCCTTCCGAGCGGCCGATCCAGTTGCGCTGCATGAGGCGCACCCGGTCCGGCCAGCGGTCGAGCGTGTCGAGGGCGTCGAGCAGGTCCTGGGCGAAATCGGTGATGCGGAAGAACCATTGGGAGAGCTTGCGCCGCTCCACCACCGCGCCGGAGCGCCAGCCGCGCCCGTCGATCACCTGCTCATTGGCGAGCACGGTGTTGTCGATGGGGTCCCAATTGACCTCGCTCTCCTTGCGATAGGCGAGGTCCTTGTCGAAGAAGTCGAGGAAGATGCGCTGCTGCTCGACATAATAGGAGGGATCGCAAGTGGCGATCTCGCGGTTCCAGTCGAGCGACAGGCCGAGCAGCTGGAGCTGCTCCTTCATGGAGGCGATGTTTTCGTAGGTCCAGGCCTTGGGATGGATGCCGCGCTCGATGGCGGCATTCTCCGCCGGCAGGCCGAAGGCATCCCAGCCCATGGGATGGAGCACGTTGAAGCCCTGCATGCGCTTGGTGCGCGCGAGCACGTCGCCCATCACATAATTGCGCCCATGGCCGATATGGATGCGGCCCGACGGATAGGGGAACATCTCCATCACGAAGAATTTTGGACGCGGATCGTCGTTCCGCGTGCGGAAGATGCCGCGGTCCTTCCAAATCTTCTGCCAACGGGGTTCGGCGTCGCGCGCGTTGTATCGGTCTGTGGTCATCGAATATCTATGCGGTCCAAGGGCGGCGGGACTAGGACAGAAACCGCGCCACGGGTCAACCTTCGCAGCTGCGGCGAAGGGGCGGGCGTCGTGAAAGAGCCCGGCCGCGCGCCCCCGGCGTTTGGCCGCGCCCCCGCCGTGAAGAAGCGCCCATTGACCAATTCATAGCTCCGTGGTTATGAATCTAATTCATAGCCGTTGGATTATGATTTCATGCCGAATGCCCCCGACCTCCTCTTCAAGGCGCTGGCCGATCCCACCCGGCGGGCCATATTTGAACGCCTCTGCAGCGCCGGCGAGCAGACCGTGGGCGCGCTGACGGCGCAGGCCGGGATTTCGCAGCCCGCCGTCTCCAAGCACCTGGGCGCCCTGAAACAGGCCGGGCTGGTGCGCGACCGCCCTCAGGGCCGGCAGACTCACTACAGCGCCCAGCCCCACGCCCTTGCCCCTCTGATCGACTGGACACGCCAGATGTCGGCCTTCTGGGCCGGCCGGTTCGACGAACTCGAAACCCTGCTGAACAGGATGGACCAATGACAAAGATGGCCGAAGAGACACGCACCGTCGTGGTCGAGCGCGCGCTTGCCCATTCCCCCCAGAAGGTGTGGCGTGCGCTCACGCAGCCGCATCTGATCGAAACCTGGCTCATGAAGAATAATTTCGAGCCGGTGGTGGGCCACAGCTTCGATCTGCGCGCGGACTGGGGTGGCGTGACCTGCCGGGTGCTGGAGATCGAACCGCAGGCGCTATTGTCCTACACGTGGTCGGGCATGGGCCTGGAAAGCGTCGTCACCTGGACCTTGGTCCCGACCGGCGAGGGAACGTTGCTGCGCATGGAGCAGTCGGGCTTCCGGCCGGGCCAGGAGCAGGCCTATCACGGCGCCCAGGCCGGATGGCCGCGGTTCCTTGCGGCATTGGAGCAGACCCTGGACCGGCCGGACTGAAGCGCGACGTACTCGGGCGGGCATGCATGGCACAGTTGCGGGCCATCCCGCCGGCGTGCTGGCTCGGCGGGCCGGGGCCATGCTAACCAGCAAGGCCAAGGAGACCGCCATGCCGATCGTGATGCCCGAGTGCTTCGCCCCCGCCGCCATGTCCTCCATGCCGGTGCGCCTCGTGACCCGGGAGGGCTTCAAGACCGCGCCCTTGCCACAGGCGGCGCGGCGGTTCGCGGAAGCGGCGGGCTTCAAGGGCGAAAGCGGCAAATTGATCGCGCTGCCCGGCGCGGACGGCGCGGTCTCCGGCTTTTTGTTCGGCGTGCCGGGAGAAAAGGGCGATCCGTTCGCCGCCGGCGCACTGCCCGGCCTGCTGCCGGAAGGCGATTATCATCTGGAAGGCGAAATCGGCGCGCTCGATGCCCTCGCGTTCGTCCTCGGCACCTATCGCTTCACCCGCTATCGCACCAATTCCAAGGGCCGTGTCCGCCTGAAGCTCGGCGCGGGCGATGATGCCGCCGCGCTCGCGCGCACATTCGAGGCGGTGAGCCTGGTGCGCGACCTGGTCAATACGCCGGCGAACGATCTGGGGCCGGCGGAATTGGAAGACGCCGCCCGCCGCCTCGCGGCCCGCCATGGGGCGAGCTTCCGTTCCATTGTCGGGGCGGATCTGCTGGCGCGCAATTTCCCGCTGATCCATACCGTCGGGCGCGCCGCCACCCGCGCGCCGCGCCTGCTGGATTTCACCTGGGGGCCGGAAGACGCGCCCAAGGTGACATTGGTGGGCAAGGGCGTGTGCTTCGACACCGGCGGGCTCGACATCAAGCCTTCCTCCGGCATGCTGATCATGAAGAAGGACATGGGCGGGGCGGCCACCGCGCTGGGCTTGGCCCATCTCATCATGTCGCGCGGCTTGAAGGTGCGGCTGCGGGTGCTGATCCCGGCGGTGGAGAATGCCATCGCGGGCGACGCCTTCCGCCCTGGCGACATCTTCGCGAGCCGCAAGGGCCTGACCGTGGAGATCGGCAATACCGATGCCGAGGGGCGTCTGGTGCTGGCCGATGCGCTCTCGCTGGCGGACGAGGATAGCCCCGACCTGCTGGTGGATTTCGCCACCCTCACCGGCGCCGCCCGGGTCGCGCTCGGTCCCCATCTGCCGCCGGCCTATACGGACGACGAGACGCTCGCGGCCGATCTCGCCCGCCACGCCCAGGCGCAGGCCGATCCGCTCTGGCGCCTGCCGCTGTGGCGGCCTTATGCGTCGATGATCGACTCCAAGGTGGCCGACATCAACAATGCCGGCGCGGGCGGCTTTGCCGGCTCGATCACGGCGGCGCTGTTCCTGGCGCGCTTCGTCGAGACCGCCAAATCCTGGCTGCATCTCGACATTTATGCTTGGAACCCCTCCGCCCGTCCCGGCCGGCCGGAAGGCGGCGAGGCGCAGACCATCCGCGCGCTCGACGCGCTCATCGCCGAGCGCTACGGCGCATGACCGATCTTCCCAAAGGCCGCGACCCGCGCCTGACCCCCGCCAAGGCCAATCTCGCCGCCGAGAGCCTGCGCGGCATCGTCGATGCGCCGTTCTACAACGAAGGCGTGAAGCGCCGGGTGGTGGAGCCGGTGGCGGGGATGCGCCGCGCGCCTTCCTCCACGGCTGCGCTCGATACCGAAGCGCTCCAGGGCGAGATCGTCACCATCTATGAGGATGAGGGCGAGGGCTGGGCCTGGGGCCAGCTGGAGAGCGACGGCTATGTGGGTTATCTGCCGAGCGAATCGCTCGCCGCGCCGGGTCCCGCGCCGACCCACAAGGTGCGCGCGCAGCGCACCTTCCTGTTCCCCGGCCCCGACATCAAGCTGCCGCCGCGCGCGGTGCTGCCGTTCGGCGCGCAGGTGGAGGTGCGCGAATTGCGCGGCGCCTTCGCCGTGACGCCGCAGGGGTTTCTGCCGGCGGTGCATGTGGCGCCGCTGGATGTGCTGGAGGCGGATTTCGTGGCGGTGGCGGGGCGGTTCCTCGGCACGCCCTATCTGTGGGGCGGGCGTTCGGCCTTCGGGCTCGATTGCTCCGGGCTGGTGCAGACCGCGCTTGCCGCCTGCGGCATCGCCGCGCCGCGCGACAGCGACCAGCAGGAATCAGCCCTCGGCACGGCGGTTCCGCTGGATGCGCCGTTGCGGCGGGGCGATTTGCTGTTCTGGCCGGGCCATGTGGCGATCGTCGAGGATGAGGCGCGTTTGCTGCACGCCAATGCCTTCGCCATGGACGTCGCCCGTGAGCCCTTGCCGGCCGCGCTCGCCCGCATCGCCGAGAAGACGCCGCTGCGCAGCATCAAGCGGCTGGGGATTTAACCGGCTGGCTGCTCCGCCACGGCATCCTTCTTCGCCAGCGACTTGAAATGGCCGCGTGCCTGCAGCCAGGCCAGCAGGATCAGGCCCGGAATGCCGGCGATGACGGTGATGACGAAGAACAGGGCCCAGCCGGTGGCCTCGACGATATAGCCGCCGCCGGAGGCGAGGAACGTGCGGCCGACGGCGGTGAGCGCGGTGAGCAGGGCATATTGGGTGGCGGTATGTGCCCGCGCTCCGCACAGGGCAGAGAGATAGGCGACGAAGATCACCGTGCCGATGGCGCTGGTGAAATTCTCCACCACCACGGTCGCGGTAAGCGCCGCCACATTCACCCCGATCAACGCCTGGGCGGAGAAGGCGAGGTTCGAGGTCATCTGCAAAATGCCGCCGATCCACAGGCAGGTGACGAGCGGATAGGCGCGCGCCAGAGCGCCGCCGGCAAAGCCGCCAAGCAATGCGGCGGCGAGCCCGACCCCCTTCACGATGGCCGCATAGGTGGCCTTGTCGAAGCCGATGGAGATGACGAACGGCGCCGTGAGCACGCCGGCCAGCGCATCGCAGAACTTGAACAGCAGCACGAACAGCAGGATGGTCACCGCCTGGTCGCGCGAGAGGAATTCGCTGAACGCGCCCACGGCGGTTGCGACGACGCGCTTCAGCGCGCTGCCCTCGCGGGTCGGCGTGTCGCCATCGTGGCGCACCGGGGCGTCCGGCTCGCGGGCAAGGAAAGTCGCGGCGATGCCCACCCCCATGAACAGCGCGGCGGCCACATAGCCCCAGGTCCACACCTGCGCGCGCGGCACGCCATAGACTTCCAGCGCCGCCACGATGGCGATGACCCCGGCGCCCGACACCAGCATGCCGATGCGATAGGCCGCCACATAGCCCGCCATGCCGGCGGCCTGTTCGGAGGTGTCGAGCCGTTCCACGCGGAACGCATCCACCACGATGTCCTGCGTCGCCGAGACGGTGGCGACGATCACCGCCCCGAGTGCCACGGCGAACGGCGCCGCCATCGGATCCTGGAAGCCGAGGAACAGAATGGCGAAGGCGAGCACGATCTGGGTGGCGAGCAGCCAGCCGCGCCGCCGCCCGAGCCAGCGAGAGAGCACCGGCACGTCCAGCGCATCGACGATCGGCGCCCAGAGGAATTTCAGCGTGTAGGGCAGGCCCACCAGGGAGAACAGGCCGATGGTGGCGAGATTGACGCCGGCTTCCGTCATCCAGACCGACAGCGTAGTGCCGGTGAGCGCCAGCGGCAGGCCGGAGGAGAAGCCGAGCAGGATCACCACCAGCACGCTCGGCCGCAAATAGACCGCGAGCGCCGCGAATGCGGAGGACGCGCGCGCATTCGCGGTACGAAGGCTCATGAAGCGGGCTCCAGCGTGGGGGGGGCGGGTGGCCAAGCGGCCCGGGCGCGGATCGCGAATGGGCTCAGGCCTGCCCATGGCTCCACAGGCCGGATTCCACCTTGGAGACGGCGATGACCGCCTGGGTGCGGCTTTCCACCCCGAGCTTCTGGAGGATGGCCGAGACATGGGCCTTCACGGTCGCCTCGGACACCGACAATTCATAGGCGATCTGCTTGTTGAGCCGCCCTTCGGACAGCATCATCAGCACCCGCACCTGCTGCGGGGTCAAGGTGGAGAGGCGGGCGAGGATGGCGTCGGATTCGCTGTCGCCGCGGCCGGAAAGATTGATATCCGGCGGCGCCCAGCTTCCGCCGGCGAGCACGGTGGCCACCGCATCGCGCATGGCGGTGACGCCGAGGGTCTTGGGGATGAAGCCCGAGGCGCCGAGATCGAGGCAGCGGCGGATGATCGGCGCCTCCTCATTGCCGGAGACCACCACCACCGGCACGCCGGCATATTGGGCGCGCAGATAGATGAGGCCGGAAAAGCCGCGCGCGCCGGGCATGGTGAGATCCAGCAGGATCAGGTCGAAATCCGCTTCCTTGTCCAGCAAAGCGTGGAGATCGTCGAATGTGCCAACCTCCGCGATTTCGCTCTGGGGATAGAGCGCAGCGAGCGCTTCGCGCAGCGCGCCGCGAAACATCGGATGGTCGTCGGCGATGACGAGCCGGAAGGCGTTGGCGTCTCCCAAATGGCTTCTCCCCCGGTCCCACCGGCTGTTAATTGCCCACCGGCTTTGCTTGCCACCGGCTTTGCTCGAGGCCCGCGCGCGAATCGGAACGAACCGAATCATCCGACCCGCCGGCGCGCGTTGCAAGCCGGCTTATCCACCCGTGCCTTGAGGGCATAGGCGGCGGTATGGAGTCAAGCGGGCAGGTCAAGTCCCGGCGCAATCGCCGCGGGTGGCGCGGGTGGCGCGGCGCGCCCCGACATTGCCTATTCAAAAGGCAATCATGCTTAAGAAATAATCAGTTTCAGCTTTGGTGAGGAATTTTTCGTCGCGCGGGCGGGGCCCGCCAAGCGGGAGTAAGGATTTCGCGCGAGGCAAGGTGACGCGGGCGCGCCGCTGCAAATAAAAAGGGCCGGCGCATGTGCGGGCCGGCCCTCAGGTCATGTGCAAGTGTTTGAAAGACGAACGTGGCATGGGTTGCGTGGACGTCTTGAATTCAGCGCTTGCGGGGCGTCTCCGCTTCCTGAATTGCGGCTTCGTGATACCAGCTGCTGCCGAAATTTTGGGTTGCGATCTGCATCGCAGCAAGGTCGTTCACGGGCTTGGCGGGAGTCTGCCGGCCGGAAACACCCGCACGTCCGCCAGCGGGGAAGGCATAAATCTTTGCAGATCCTGAATACTGACTCGAGGCCATTCGATCTCTCTCTCGTTTTGTGCTGTGCGATATCGCATCAAACGTTGGGTAATCTTAGCATGGACTGCTCGCGTTTTATACAAGCTGCCTCTTTTAAAATCACCGTTTGACTACATTATCAGCACTTCGGTTTTTGCATCTTCGGCTAGCATTCTCTGAAGAGGGAACGTGCGGTTACGCATGAAGTTCCAGCCGGGTCCCGCGGCTTGGTCGGGATTGCTGTCAAATGGAGCCTGTTCATTTCCTGGGCACGCCCTTCGGCCTTATGCTGAGCCGCCTATCTTGTGCGGGCCTGGGGGAAACCGATGCCGCCGCAGATTGCGCGGTCGCATCTGCCCGGTTCGGCCTCTTGGCCGGGTTGGCATAGGAAATGCTTGGGGGAGGCCAGCCAGTTGGCGGCCGAGCACGCCATTCGCTGCCGGTCCCTTTTCGGGGTCGCGCATCCGAACACGGTCACATGTCGCGTCATCAGCTCACGAGAGGCTCGTAATGACAAAGTACAAACTCGAGTACATATGGCTGGACGGGTACAGCCCCGTTCCCAATCTGCGTGGGAAGACGCAGATCAAGGAATTTGACCATTTCCCCGCGCTCGATGAGCTGCCGCTTTGGGGCTTCGACGGTTCGTCCACCAATCAGGCCGAAGGCCGCAGCTCGGATTGCGTGCTGAAGCCGGTCGCGATCTATCCCGACCCGGCGCGCAAGAACGGCGCTTTGGTGATGTGCGAAGTCATGATGCCGGACGGCGTCACCCCGCACGCCACCAACGCCCGCGCCACCATCCTGGACGACGAAGGCGCCTGGTTCGGCTTCGAGCAGGAGTATTTCTTCTACAAGGACGGCCGTCCGCTCGGCTTCCCCGAGCATGGCTATCCCGCCCCGCAGGGCCCCTACTATACCGGCGTCGGCTTCAAGAATGTCGGCGACGTCGCCCGTGAGATCGTCGAGGAGCATCTCGAGCTCTGCCTCGAGGCCGGCATCAACCACGAAGGCATCAACGCGGAAGTCGCGAAGGGCCAGTGGGAATTCCAGATCTTCGGCAAGGGCTCCAAGCGGGCCGCCGACGAAGTTTGGATGGCGCGCTACCTGCTGCTCCGCCTGACCGAAAAATATGGCGTGGACATCGAGTTCCACTGCAAGCCGCTCGGCGATACCGACTGGAACGGCTCGGGCATGCACGCCAACTTCTCGACCAAGTACATGCGCGAAGTCGGCGGCAAGGAGTATTTCGAAGCCCTCATGGCGGCCTTCGACAAGAACCTCGACGACCACATCGCCGTATATGGTCCGGACAACCATCTGCGCCTGACCGGCAAGCACGAGACCGCGCCGTGGAACAAGTTCAGCTATGGCGTGGCTGACCGTGGCGCCTCGATCCGCGTCCCGCACTCGTTCATCAAGAACGACTACAAGGGCTATCTTGAGGATCGCCGCCCCAATTCCCAGGGCTGCCCCTATCAGATCGCTTCGCAGATCCTGAAGACCGTCTCCGAGGTTCCCACCAAGGACAGCGTCTCGGCTGCGGCCTGATTTTTTCCCATCCTCTGAAAATGGCGCGGCCCTCGGGTCCGCGCCATTTTCTTTTGGCCGCGGCGCTCAATCCCCCGCGTTCAATCCCGCGCTTCCCCGCAGAAGCACAGCACCACCTCGCGCACATGCGGGCGGGCGCGATGCTCGATGAGATACAGCGCCTGCCAGGTGCCGAGCCGCAGCGCGCCGTCCGCCACCGGAATCGCAAGGTCGCTGGCGGTGAGCGCGGTGCGGATATGGGCCGGCATGTCGTCCGGCCCCTCCAGGTCATGCACCCAGGGATGATCCGAAGGCGCGAGGCGCCGCAAGGCGGTGAGCAGGTCCACCCGCACGTCCGGGTCGGCATTCTCCTGGATCGTCAGCGAAGCGGAGGTGTGGCGGCAGAACAGGTGCAGCATGCCGTCGCGTGCGCCGATCTCGGCCAGGAAGGCACGGGCCTCGCGGGTCAGGTCGATGAAGCCCTCGCCGCGCGTCTCCACCTCCAGCAGCGCCTGGGCGCAGATGTCGAGGGCGGTGACACGCGGGCGGCCGCGGCGGATCTGGCTCATGCCGGGGGCTTCACAGCGCGACACCCTTCACCAAAGCGGTGATCAGCTGGGCGATGCGGCCCGAGGGCTCGGCCATGGTTTCCAATATGGTGAAATGATTGGCGTCGGGGATTTCCTCATAATGCAACGGCAGGCCCTGCGCCGCGCGATGGGCGGCGAAATCGGCGGTCTGCTTGCGCATGAGGGGCAGTTCGGCGCTGCCGGCCACCAGGATCAGCGGAACCGCCCCGCGCCCCGGCAGCAAGGTGGGCGAATTGCGCGCCACCGCCGCTTCGTCGAGCCCCAGCTTGGCGTTGATATAAATGTGCCGCATGGGCTCCAGGTCGAACACGCCCGAGATGGCGAGGCCGCCCTTGATCAGGGGATGATCGAGGTTCATCACCGCCAGATGTCCGCCGGCCGACCAGCCGGAGAGGAACACCCGGTCCACATCGCCGCCGAGCGCCGGCAGCTCGCGCGTGAGATGGCGCAGGCCGGCGCGGATTTCCTGGCTGATGTCGTCGATGGTGGCGTCGGGCGCCAGCGTATAGCCCATGAGCGCGACATTGATGCCGTGGGCGAGCGGCCCGGCGGCGCAGAAGGTGAAGTCCTCCTTCGCCCGCATCTGCCAATAGCCGCCGTGGATGAACACCAGGGTCGGGGCATTCTCGCCCGCCTTGAGGAAGTCGATGCGGTTGCGCGGGCCGGGGCCGTACGGCAGGTCGAGCGTGAGGCAGCATTGCGCGCGCAGGGCCGCCGAGCGCTCGGCCCAGCCGCGCAGGATTTCGGCGCTGTCAGCGACGGCGGCCGAATTGTTGAAGGCGCGGTCGCGGGTCTCCTGGTCGAGGGCGCGCCAGTCGGGCGCTTCAATCGCGATGTCCATCCCCAAGCTCTCCCGCGCACCGAATCCGTTTCCTGTCCGAGGCAGAGCCGACACCGGAATGGCGCGGCATTCAAGAGCCGCGGCGTGTTGGGGCCCGGTCCTCCGGTCGGCGCATGACCTATCCCACCAGCTCCGCCAGCCGCGTCCCGTCGAGCGCCGCCACATGCCGCCCGCGCTTGCCGGTGACGGGATCGGCCGCCAGCATGGCGTTCAAGACCGCCTCCTCCACGCTTTCCACCGCCGCCAGGAAGAGCGGGTCGAGATCGTCGCTGGAAAGCGCCTCCAGCTTCAGCCGCGGCGGCTCCGGCAGTGGGCCGGGGGAATTGGCGGTGGTGAAGGCCAGGAAGATATCGCCGGAATTATTGCCCGACGGCGTGCCGCCGCGCCCGATGCCGATCGCCGCCCGCTTGGCGAGGCGCTGCATCTGGGTCGGCAGCAAGGGCGCGTCGGTGGCGAGGATGACGATGATGGAGCCCCGCTCGCGGGTCCATAGCAGATTGTCGGTCAGCGTTTCGCCCAGATGCCGGCCGCAGACGGTGAGCCAGGGGCGGATGCCGTGATTGGCCTGCACCAGCGCCCCCACCGTGAAGGCGCCCGTGGGGGTATGGGCAATGCGCGAGGCGGTGCCGGTGCCGCCCTTGTATTCATAACAGATCATGCCCGTGCCGCCGCCCACCGAGCCCTCCGCCACCGCCCCGCCCCGGGCGCCGTCGATGGCCGCGCGCACATGCTCTTCCGTGATGTGGAAGCCTGAAATATCGTTGAGATATCCATCATAGGTCTCGGCCACCACCGGCAGCACCCACAGGTCTTCCCCGATCACCGGGCCGAAGGTGCGGCACAGCCAGCGCGCGGTGGCATGATGCGCGATGCCGAGCGAGAGCGTGTTGGTGAGGGTGATCGGCCCGGTGAACCAGCCGGCCTCGTGGATCCAGTGCACGCCGGTCATCTCGCCATTGCCGTTCATGGAGAAGGCGCCGGCCCAGATGGGTTCGAGCAGGGCGTCGGGCGGGCGGGGCAGCACGGCGGTGACGCCGGTGAGGATGCCTTCCTGCGGCGCTGTCAGGGTGGTCATGCCGACCTCGACGCCGGCGACGTCGGTGATGGCGTTGAGGGGACCCGGCGTCCCCGGCAGCTTCAGGCCGAGCCCCCGGGCGCGCGGCCGGCCGGTGGCGGCATGGGTCGCCGGGGCGAATCGGATGTGAGGTTCGCTCATGGTTCAGCCTTCGCGATCGCGCCGCGGGGGCGCTTTTCCGGACATCGGGCGAAATCGACGTGAAAAGAACCGAACAGCGGCTTCATGGCGCGGAAACCGGCCACGAAACCGATATTCGTCAGGTGCGGTCGCCGCTTGGCGTGCCATTCACCAGATCGCGCAGGCGGCGGAAGGCGCGCTCGGCATAATCCAAAGCGGCGTCGAAATCCGACTGGCTCGGCAGGTAGGATGATCCCGCATTGGGGGCAATGGCGGGCTTTCCTTCCAGGGTGGCGATGCGGGCCTGAAGCCGGGCAATCTCGGCCTCATAGGCATCGCGCGAATCCGGCACCGACTCGCAGGAATAGCCCGCCGAACCCTTGCCGCAGAAGGAAACCTGGCCGGTCTGGGTATCGAGCTTCAGCGCACCCCCCTCCACCGGAGAGAAGCTGTAGCGCGGCCCTGCCGGTGTCTGCTCCGGTGTCGAAGTACCGGGCGCGACCGGCTCGGCCGCGTGCGCCACAGGCGTCAGAAGAAGCGCCGCGAACCCAATACCGGCAAGGGTTTGTCGGCTCATGGAAACCCAGTGCATCGTCCGTCTCCCGTCAGGCATGGTGCGTGCGACTCTCGCAGGGGAAAGGGGCCGAACAGCGGCGCTCAGGCCCGCTCCACCGGATGAAAGGCCGCCCGGCCGCTGGCTAGGGCATCCTCCAGCAGCTCGATCCGATCCTGGCCCCAAAAGACTTCTCCATCAAGCACATAGGCCGGTGCGCCGAAGACGTCGGCAGCCAGCGCCTGCTCCCGGTTGGCGAGATAGGCGGCATCCACCTCGGCGGTTTCGGCGGCGGCGAGCAGGTCCGCGCCGGGCAGGCCGACTTCATCGCACATGGCGGCGATCACCTGCGGGTCGGCCAAGTTCTGCTGTTTCTGCCAGATGCCGGAAAAGATAAGCGGCAGAAGGGGTGCGATGTTGTGTCCACGGGCCAGCGCGGCGATCAGAACCTTGTCGGCGAGCGCGCCGTTCAGCGGCCAATGCGCCGGATGAAGGTGAAAATCCACCCCCAGCTTCACCCGCCAGCGCTGGAGTTCCAGCAGGCGATAGCGCTGGCGCTGCGGCGCCCGCCGCGCCAGCGGCAGGCCGCCGGATTCCGCGAACACCGATCCCAGCTCCACCGGGATGAACCGCACCCGCGCGCCGTTCCGGGCCGCAGCCGCCATGAAACGGGCATGGCCAAGGAAGGTCCAGGGACTGACGATGGAGAAGAAATAGTCGATCTGGCGGGGTGTTGCGGACATGGGTGCCTCCGTTTGCGCGTGTTCTAGCACGCCTCGGCGGATTTGGAGCGCCCTGCGGGGGCGCCCTTTTCCGGCGATGCGCGCGCTCCGCGATTGATGCGGGTCAAGGCACGCAAGCGGTAGGAGCGCATGGTTTAAATGCGACTTTGCCCGGTGTGGACGGTGTGTCTAAGCTGAGGCGAGACCTTAACTCCGGCCGCTCGTTCGAAAGGCCAGCCATGGCAACCCGCCGTCCCGAACTCGATGCCCTCAAGGCTGAACTGGCGGCGCAAGCCCCGGCCGCGCCCGCCGCCCATGCCGCCCGGTCGCGCGCGAAGCCGGCCGCCGCCTCCCCGCCGGAGGCCGCACCCCATGAAACCCTTCAGGCCCAGGCCGCCCCGCCGAACGAGGATGCGCCCCAGCCCGGGACCGGTGAGGCGCCGGAGCCGAGCCTTTCCGAACTCCAAGCCCTGGTGCGCGATCTCCAGGCCGCCGTCACTGACGCGAAGGCGCAGGCCGATGCCACCGTCTCCGCGCATCCGGCGGTCTCTGTTGCCTCGGCCTTTCTTCTTGGCGTCCTGGTGGGACGCGCATGGGGACGTTCGTCATGAAACTCGATAATGCCGTGCGAAACCTGCGTGTTCTCTGGCGCGCGGACTCCATTATCGCGGACATTCATCTGCGCACGCTGCTGGCGCGCTCCGGCATCTTCGTTTTCGCCGCTTTGATCGCCTCCGGCGGCGTGCTGATGCTGGGCGTCGCCGCCTATCTCGCCTTGTCCGAGCTGTGGGGTCCGATCTGGGCGGCGGTTGCGGTGGGCGGAGGCAATATCGTCGTGGCGGGCATTGCGGCGGTGATCGCGGGCGCCATCAAGCCGGGGCGCGACCTCGATTTCGCCAATGAAATCCACAAATCGGCCATCGAGGCCCTGGCGGCGGACCTGCGCGAAGCCGAGGGCGAGGTGAAGGCGATTGCCAATGCGGTGCGCCACCCCTTCGATTCGGCCTTGCCGGCGCTGCTCGTGCCGGTGGTGGGATCGCTGCTGAAGGGGCTGCGGTCCGACCGCGGAAAATAGCGGCAAGCAAAGGGGTTACGCCTTGCGCACCCAGCGGCCGTTTTCGTCCTGCTGCCAATAGGTGAGGGTGTGGCCGGCGGCCTTGGCCTCGCGCCAGCGGTCGCGCGCCGCGGCGACGGCTTCTTCATCGCGGCCGTTGAACATATGGACCACCCGCAGATAGGGCGTCGCATCGGCGAGGATTGCGCCGTCCACCAGGAAGCGCACATGCGCCCCGTTGGGATTGTCTTCGGTGGTGGTGATGAGGATCGGCTGGCGCTCCACCTGCGGCTGCGCGTCCGTGCCGTGGGGCAGGAACGAGCTCTCGTTATAGGTCCACAGATGGGCGTCGAGCGCATCGCGCCGCTCGAGCGAGGAGCATTGGACGACGCAGCGCCATCCCCGCTCCAGGCTCTTTTCGAGCAAGGCGGGCAGGGCGTCCTCCAGGGGGCGCCGCTCCAGATGATAGAAGACGACTTCGCTCAACGCCCGTTCCTTCGCCGCGCGACCTTGCGGGGCCAAGTGCCAGATGTGCGGCGCCCCGCGGGCCCGGTCAAGCGCTTGGGCTCTAGACGAATTCCTCCAGCACCGCCGTCAGCCGCTCCAGATCCTCCGGGCGCGAGAGGCGGTGGTCGCCATCCTTCACCAGCGAGAACACCACGTCGTCCTCCGCGAGGCAGGAGACGAGGCGCATGGCGTGCTGCCAGGGCACGTCTTCATCCTGCGCACCCTGCAGGATGCGCACCGGGCAGCCCACCGCAAACGGCGCACCAAGGACGAGGTGGCGTCGCCCGTCCTCGATCAGGGCGCGGGTGATGACATAGGGGTCGGCGCTATATTCGGAGGGCCGCTCATAGCGGCCGGTCTCCAGGATCGCCGCCTGCGCCGCGGGCGGAAAGCGCGCCCACATCAAATCCTCGGTGAAATCGGGCGCCGGGGCGATCAGCACCAGGGCTTTCAGCCGGCTCTCGCCCCGTGCGGCAAGGCTCCGCGCGGCAAGGGCGCGGGCGAGCAGCAAAGCCATCCAACCGCCCATGGAGGAGCCGACGAGGATCTGCGGGCCGACGGTCTCCCGGTCGAACACGGCGAGCGCTTCCTCGGCCCAGGCGGAGATGGTGCCATCCTCGAACCGGCCCGCGGATTCCCCGTGGCCGGAATAATCGAAGCGCACATAGGCCTGCCCGCGCTGGGCGGCCCAATGGGCGAGGGTCTGCGCCTTGGAGCCCATCATGTCGGACTTGAAGCCGCCGAGCCACATCACGCCGGGCACCTGGCCGGGCAGGCGCCGCACCGCGATGGCGCGGCCGTTCACGTCGAGATGGGAGAGGATTTCCGCGCCGGGTGTGGTCATGGTCGGTTCCGAACGGGTCAGGCCGCAAACGCGGCGAAATAGCGCGCGATCATCAGCTCATAGATGCGGGTGAGGTCTTCCAGGTCGCGGACCGGGGTGGATTCGTCGACCGCATGCATGGTGCGGCCCACCAGGCCGAACTCCACCACCGGGCACAGGTCCTTGATGAAGCGCGCATCCGACGTGCCGCCGGAGGTGGAATGCTCCGGCACGCGGCCCGTCACCTCGGCGATGGCGGCGCTGACGAGATCGACGAACGGCCCGGGCGCGGTGAGGAAGCTCGCGCTTGCCCCGGTCCGGAAGGTCACTTCATAGGAGCCCGTGCCGTGCGCGCCGGCGAGGCGGCGGGTGATCTCGGCCTTCAGGGTCTCGAGCGTGAACTGGTCGTTGAACCGCACGTTGAACTTGGCCTCAGCCTCGGCGGGAATGACGTTGAACGCGGGATTGCCCACGTCCACCGAGACCACTTCCAGGTTCGAGGGCGGAAAATGCGCCGATCCGGCGTCGAGCGGTTGCGCGGTCAAGGCCGTCAGCAGCCGCATGAGGCGCGGGACCGGATTGTCGGCGAGATGGGGATAGGCCACATGCCCCTGCTTGCCGTGCACATGGATGACGCCCGAAAGGCTGCCGCGCCGGCCGATCTTCACTGCATCGCCGAGCGCCGCGGGATTTGTGGGCTCCCCGAGAATACAATGGTCCACCCGCTCGCCGCGGACTTTCAGCCAGTCCACCACCTTCACCGTGCCGTCGAGCGCGGGGCCTTCCTCGTCGCCGGTGATGAGGAAGGAAATCGCGCCTTTGTTCGGCCTGCCATGGCGCAGCGCCGCCGCCAGCGCCGCGGCGACCGCGCCCTTCATGTCCACGGCGCCCCGGCCGAACAGCTGCCCGTCCACAACCTCCGCGCCGAACGGGGGATGGCTCCAGGTGGCTTCATTGCCCGGCGGCACCACGTCCACATGGCCGGCGAAGCACAGGTTGGGCGCGCCGGAGCCGATCCGCGCATAGAGATTGGCGATCGGCGTGCCGGCGCTGTCGAACGGCAGAAGCGTCACCTCATAGCCTGCGCTTTCCAGGATCTGCGCGACCAGAGCGACGGCACCCTCGGCATGGGGCGTCACCGAGGGCGCGCGCAGCAGGGCCTGGGCCAAAGCGAGGGGATCGCGCAGCGCGATGGGGGCTTCGCTCTTGACGGGAAGGGGGCTGCTCATGGAGGTAGATCCGCGTCGAGGTTTTCCTGTTCTTAGTGCGCTTTGCCCGCGAATGGAAACGGTCGCGCGGCCTGCTGCCGGCGTTGCGTGCGTCGCAGCCGGTTCCAGGCGGCCATCAGTCCGCCGCCTTCGCTTTCCTATAAGGCGCCTTCGTTACGGGCGCCCCCTGGAGGTTTACCCATGTCGCGACCCATCGCGCGCGCCGCCATTCTGGCCGGATTTTTGATCGCGGTCCTGCTCGCCGGCCTGTCCGTGCCCGGTTTTGCGGCACCGGCGAGCGATCCGGCGGTGCAGGCCGCGCGCGAGAAGATGGATGCGACACGATCCTCGCTCGACAGCATCGAGGGCGCGCTCTCGGTGGAGGGGCTGCGCGCCGACGATCTCGACGAACTGCGCAACCGCCTCGACCCGGTGCGGCGCGACTTGGGCACGCGCACCGATGCCCTGGTGCCCCTTCTGGCCAATGCGAAGACACGCGCCCAGGAACTGGGGACCCCTCCCGCCGCCGGCGCGCCGCCGGAAGATCCCTCCGTCACCGCCGACCGCGAGAGCATGCAAGGCCTGATCACGGAGCTGGATGCCGTGATCAAGCAGAACCGCGCCTTGCTGGTGCGGGCCGATCAATTGTCGGACCGTCTTTCGAGCCGTCGCCGGGTCCTGTTCACCGGCCAATTGTTGAACCGATCCATGAGCATCCTCGACCCGAGCCTGTGGACCGGGGCGGCGAGCGGGCTCGGCGCCGAGGGCCGCTCGCTGCGGTTCCTGGCGAACGATTGGTTGGCCTATGCCCTTCAGCGCCAGGGCGGCCCGGTGCTGGTGGCGATCACGGCGGGAGCGCTGGCGATCTTCGCCTTCGTGTTCGGCATCGGTCTCTTCTTCAGGCGCAAGTTCGCGTGCCCGCCACCCGCCGAGGGCGCCAGCTATTCTCGGCTGCGGTCCGCCCGAGAGGCGGTGAAGATGGCGGTGTTCAATGCCCTCACCACGCCCATCGCCGTCATCGCCGCCTTCTCCTTCATTGGCGGGTTCGATGTGACGCCGCCGCGGGCCCTGGATGTGATCAACGGCCTGCTGGTCGCGGTCTTCATCCAGTCGATCGGCCTTGCGGTATCCCGCGCACTGCTGGCACCGGGCCAGCCCTGGCGCCGCTTGCCCCCCTTGTCCGATTATTCGGCAATGCTCTCGCACCGTTATTTCTCTTGGATGGTGTGGACGCTCTCGATCGCCGCATTTCTCAACGCCGTGCATAAGGCGCTGTTTGCACCGGTGGCGCTGACGGTTGCCACCAGCGCGGTCATGGCGCTTCTCATTGGCCTGTTCTTGACCCGCATGCTGGTCTTACTGGCGAATCACGAGGAGGTGGAGGAGAGCGAGGAACGGACCGCAGCCGAAGGCGCTGGTGACGGCGGCGAACGCGCGCGGGCCGGCGTGCCGTGGATGCGTTTCGTCATGTGGCTGGTGCTGGCGGGGATCGCCGGCGCCCTGATCTCGGGATACGTCGGGCTCGCCGCCTTTGTTTCGGCGCGTCTGGTGGTCGCCGCGACGGTGATCGCCTGCCTCTATGTGCTGAACGAACTGATCGAGGCGTTTTTCGGCGGACTGAGGCCGGATACGCAGCATGCGCGCCTGGTTTCCCGCACGCTGGGCCTGCGGCAGGAGCGGCTTGACCTGCTGGGCACGCTGACCGCCGCGGTCCTGAAGCTGATGCTCCTCGCTACCGCCTTGCTGGTGATCTCCGGCAGCTGGGGCACCTCCACCGCCGACGTCATGGATACGATCGAGCGGGTTTCGTTCGGCGTGCGGATCGGCGCCACCACCATCACGCTCGGCAATGTGATCTATGCGCTCGTCCTGCTGATCGCCGGCATTTTCATCGCGCGCGCGATCCAGCGCTGGGTCTCGACCAAATTCCTGCCCCGCACCGGGCTTGAACCGAGCCTGCAATCCTCCATCGCCACCATCATCGGCTATATCGGCACCATCGTCGCCCTGATGGTCGCCATGGGCGAGATCGGGCTTAACCTCGAGAACATCGCCCTGGTGGCCGGCGCGCTCTCGGTCGGTATCGGCTTCGGCCTGCAATCGATCGTGTCGAACTTCGTCTCGGGCCTGATCCTGCTGGCGGAACGGCCGATCCGGGTGGGCGACACCATCAATGTGAAGGGCGAGGAAGGCTATGTGCGCCGCATCAGCGTGCGCTCCACCGAGATCGAGACCTTCGAGCGGGCGACCGTCATCGTGCCCAATTCCGACCTGATCTCGGGCATGGTGAAGAATTTCACCCATTCCAACACCACCGGGCGGGTGATCGTGGCGGTGAACGTCACCTATGACGGGGACCTGGAGGAGGTGCGGGACATTCTGGTGGCCTGCGCCTGCGACCACCCTCAGGTCCTGCAATCGCCGCCGCCGCGCGTGTTCCTCACCAAATTCGCCGATGCCGGGCTCGGCTTCGAACTGCGCTGCGTGGTGGCGAACGTGGATTACGGGCTGACGGTCAAGAGCGACCTGCACTTCGCCATCCTCACGCGGTTCCGCAAGGCCGGCATCGGCATGGCCTGCCAGCCTTGGGCGGCGCTGGCGCGCGCGCCGGCCGACATGGTGCCCCCCGCGCCGCGGCCGGAGCCTGCCCCGCTGGCGGAGATTGCGCCGCCGCGGTCCGCCCCGGTCCCATCTCCCGCCGCTCCCTCCCCATCCCCCGTTGCCGCGGCCACGGAGGACGGAAAGCCGGCACGGCCCGGAATTCTCGGGGCCGCGCAACAGCCGGAGGGCGCCTGAGGGAGAGGATGCTAACGCTTCCTAAACCTCGCCGCCCTCACATAGCGGGCCGAAACCTTTCCTGTCCTGGAGGCCGCATGCGCGCCGCTCCCCTCATCGTGCTCCTCTCGTTCCTGCTGGCCGCCTGCGGCACGACGGACGTGGAGCCGACCAAGCCCGCCTTCTATGACGATCTCGCCAAGAGCGGGCAGCCCGTGGACCCGGCCGCCGCCGCCTCCATCATCAGCGCCTACCGGACCGGAAAGGGCCTGTCCGCCGTGGCCATCGACCCTGCCTTAAGCCGCGTCGCCCAGGATCAGGCGGACGCCATGGCCAAGGCCGACACGCTCTCGCACGAGGTGGGCGGACGCACCTTCGTCATGCGCATGAAGGCCTCCGGCTATGACCCGGCAATCGCGGTGGAGAATGTGGGCGCCGGCTATCACACCCTTGCCGAGGCCTTCTCCGGCTGGCGCGACAGCCCGCCCCACAACAAGAACATGCTGACCCCCGGCGTCACCCGCATGGGCATCGCCACCGCCTTCAATCCGCGCTCCAAATACAAGGTCTATTGGGCCCTGGTGCTGGCGCAGCCGGAGAAGGTGCGTTGACCGGGCGTCCGCGTGCCGGTCGGTGCATCGCACAATGAGGATGGACGCGGACGCAACAGAGCTTTAGCTTGCCTTCCTGCCTAAGCTTTAAGCAGGAAGGTGAAGTTGTCCGCATCGGGTGAGTATGACCGCCGTCGTGCCGCGTTCCAATGGCACGTTCCTGCGCGCTACAATATTGCAATCCATGCCTGCGACAGCTGGGCCGAACGTGAGCCGGATCGCCCGGCCCTGTTCCTGCCGCGCGACACGGGCTTCGCGCCGCTGAGCTATGGGGCGGTGGCCGCCGCCTCGAACCGGCTGGCGCGCGCCTTGGCCCGGCGCGGCATCGGGCGCGGCGACCGGGTGGCGATCCTGCTGCCGCAAGGGCTTGAGGTGCTCGCCACCCATCTCGCCACCTACAAGCTCGGCGCCATCGCCGTGCCCCTGGCGGCGGTGTTCGGCATCGACGCCATCTCCTACCGCCTGGAGGATTCCGGCGCCGCCGCGCTGGTGAGCGATGCGGCCGGCCTCGCCAAGCTGCCGGTGCGCCCGGCCGGCCTGTCCGTCCTGGTCTCGACCGATGGCCCCTCCGGCGACGTGCTCGGCTTTGCCGAAATGAGCGCCGGCGAGAGCCCGGCTCCCCTTCCCATGGACAGCGGGCCGGACGATCCGGCGCTGATGATCTACACATCCGGCACCACCGGCCAGCCCAAGGGTGCGCTGCACGGCCACCGGGTGCTGCTGCCCCATGTGGCGGGCATGCAATTCACCCATGACGATTTGCCCAAGGCCGGCGACCGCATGTGGACCCCGTCCGACTGGGCCTGGGCCGGCGGGCTCTTGAACACGCTGTTCCCTGCGCTGGCGCTGGGCGTGCCGGTGGTGGTGCAGCCGCCGGGCAAGTTCGATCCCGAGCGGGCGTTCCACATGATGGCGCGGGCGCAGGTGCGCAACGTCTTCATTCCGCCGACGGCGCTGAAGATGATGCGGGCGGTGGCACGCCCGAAGGAGCGCTTCGGCTTCGACCTGCGCACCGTGGGGTCGGCGGGCGAGGCGCTGGGGGCGGAGACGTTCCAATGGGGGCGGGAGGCGCTGGGCGTTCCCATCAATGAATTCTACGGCCAGACCGAATGCAATTACGTCATCGGCTCCAACGCCGCCATGGGCGTCGCGCGGGCCGGAGCGACGGGCAAGCCTTTGCCGGGCCATGACGTCGCCGTGCTGCGGCCGGACGGCGTGCCCTGCGCCATCGAGGAGATGGGGCAGATCGCCATCCGCGCGCCCAACCCCGTGATGTTCCTCAATTATTGGAACCGCCCCGAGGCGACGGCGGAGAAATTCTCCGGCGATTGGATGCTGACCGGCGACCTCGCCCGGCAGGATGGCGAGGGCTATATCCATTTCCTCGGCCGGGACGATGATGTCATCACCTCCGCCGGCTATCGCATCGGCCCGGCGGAGATCGAGGATTGCATCTTGCGCCATCCCGCCATCGCCATTGCCGCCGTGGTCGGCAAGGCGGATCCGGTGCGCACCCAGGTGGTGAAAGCCTTCCTGGTGCTGAAAGATGGCTATGCGCCGAGCGAGACGTTGAAGGCCGAGGTGCAGGCGCTCGTGCGCAACACTCTGGCGGGCTATGAATATCCGCGCGAGATCGTGTTCCTGGAGGAAATGCCGCTCACCAGTTCCGGCAAGGTGATCCGGCGGCTGCTGCGCGATCAGGACTGATTTTTCCCGGATTTCGCCTGCAGGCACGGCGGTCCGGGGAAAAATGTTTCACGTGAAACAAGGACTTGGCGCGGACGAAGAGGGGTTTCGTGGCCCCTCTCCGCGCTCCTCCGCGACACCGAACCGGCCTTTCGGTGAAAGGTTCGCGTGGCGAAATTCGCCGGGCCGAGTCAGGCGCGAATTCAGGCGCGGGCGCGCTCCGGGCCCGGCCACGCCGGCATGCGGGCGATGAGGGCGCGATAGGGGCCGAGGAACAGCAGGATCATGGTCAGCTTCACCCCATAGTCGAACACTGCCCAGGTCTGCCACGGGAGATCCGTGCCGGCGAAGGCGAGGGTGAAGAAGACCAGGGTGTCGATGGCGCTGGAGATCAAGCCGGAGACGAAGGGCGGCATCCACCAGGCGCGCCGGCGCAGGCGGTCGAACACGCGCGCGTCCAGCAATTGGGCGGCGAGGAAGGCGGTGCCCGAGGCGAGCGCGATGCGCGGCGTCGCCAGCAGGGCGGAGAGCGCCACCGCCAGCGCGAACCCCACATAGATCACCCGCCGCGTGCGCGCCGGGCCGAGGCGGCGGTTGGTGAGGTCGTTCACCAGGAAGGTGACGGGATAGGTGAAGGCGCCGTAGGTGAGATAATCCGCAAGGCCGAACGGCTCGAACGGAAACTGCACCAGCACATTGGCGGTGAGCACCGCCGCGCACATAAAGAAAACCGCGAGCGCAAACGCCCGCGGTTCGGATTGCAGAAGCATGAGGCGCGGCATGGGAATGCGCGTCCTTTAAAACCGTCGATCGCGAAACGCGATCAGGCGGCGGGCTTCACCTCGGCCATGGCCTTGACCACGAGACGCTTGATCTCGAGGGCGCGCTGGGAGAGTTCCTCGTCGCGCGCCTTCTTGAGGAAGGCATCGAGGCCGCCGCGATGATCGACGCTCTTCAGCGCGTTGGCGCTGACGCGGAAGCGCACCGAACGGCCGAGAATTTCGCTCTCGAGCGTCACGTTGCAGAGATTCGGCAAGAACCGGCGCTTGGTCTTGTGGTTCGAGTGGCTCACGAGGTGGCCAGTCAGAACCCCCTTGCCGGTCAGGTCGCACCGCCGGGACATGGCAGAAGTCCTTCAAATTCGTTGATCACGGACGCGGAAGCCCAGGGCCGAACCCGGCCCCTCGTCTCACACCCGCATGTATCGGGAAGGCGCTCGTATAAGGGGAGCCGGCTTCCGCGTCAAGCTCGGGGCGTGCGTTCCGGCGTCGTGGGTCATTCACGGCGCACCCTCGCGCCCACCTCCCCAAGGCTGCCCCCCACGTCTGACGCTGGGAGACGGGGGAGGGATTTGCCATCGGCGTGTATGGTGGCGGCCGGAACGTCGGTTTTCACGGTAGGGCCTCCCTCATGCCACACCCGCCCGAAGAGCGTCTCGATCGGCGCGATTTCATGATCGCATCGGCGCGCGCGTCCCTTGCAACCCTTGGCGCCTCGGCTGCGCTGGTCGCCGATTCCGGCGCCGCGCACGCTGAGGGGCCGGTCCCGTCCGCCGCCGGTGCGGCGCCCGCCGCGCCCTCCGGTACGGTCTATACCGGCGACACGATCCAGGGGAAAAAGGTCGTCAGCACGCTCGATGTCGCCGACCTGGAGCCGGGGCGGACGCACTTTTTATATTTCCAGGGCGTGCAGATGCCCACCGGGCAGTATTGGTATGTGTCCGTCACCGTCGCCAAGGGGGCAAAGCCGGGCAAGCGCGTGGTTCTGGTCAGCGGCGTGCACGGCGACGAGATGAGTTCCGTGCACACCGTGCAGAGCGTGATGAACCAGCTCGATCCGCGGCAGATGTCGGGCACGGTGATGGCGGTCACGGACGTCTCCCGCCCGGCGCTGGAAGGCATGCAGCGCAGATGGCCCAATGAAGGCCGGGGCGCCGATCTGATCGACATGAACCGGGAATGGCCCGGCAATGAGAACGGCCTCACCGCGCCCAGCCGGCATGCGGGACTGCTGTTCAACCGCCTGCTGCGGCCGAACGCCGATGCCGCCATCGATTTTCATACCGGCACCACCGGCTTCGATGTCACCGCCTTCAACATCGGCGGCCTGGATGTGCCCGCCATCAAGGCGATGGTGGAGCTTTATCCGGTGGGCCAGATCTTCGACAATCACGTGTATCCCGGCGTGCTGCACAATGCCTTCATCGACGCGGGCATTCCCGCCTTCACGCCGGAAATCGGCGCCGCGCGGGTGCTGAACCTCGAAATGGCCGCGCTGTTCGTGGAAGGCACGATGAACGTGCTGAAGCATCATGGCATCGTGCCGGGGCCCATGGGGCGCACCGGCAAGGACGTTGACGTCTTCATCGGCAACAGCGCGTTCCCGATCCTGGCGACCAAGGGCGGGCTGGTGGAGCATCTGGTGAAGCTCAACGATAAGGTCGAAGCGGGACAGAAAGTGGCGGTCCAGCGCGACAGTTTCGGGCAGGTGGTGGCGGAATATACCAGCGGCGTCGCCGGCGCGGTCACGGGCCAGCGCAGCGACGCCATGGCCGAGCCCGGCAACCCCCTGGTCTTCATCCTGTTCCACACGCCGGCGCAATGACCGGGCCGGGCCACCTTTACGACCCCCGCTCCGCCGGCAGAAACACCGCCTGCGCCTCCCGCGCCGCCTTGGCGATGAAGTCGGCGGCCACCTTCACGCGGGCAAGGTCGCGCGTGTCGGCATGGGTGAGCAGCCAGAAGCTGCGGATCAGCGAAACCTCCTGCGGCAGGATGGGCACGAGGTCGTCGGCGGTGTCGCCCATGAAATTGGGCAGCACGCACACCCCCGCGCCGCCGCGCGTCGCCATGAATTGCGCCACCAGGTTGGAGCTTTTCAGGCGCGGCCGCAGCTCGCGCGAGACCGCCGGCACATAATCCAGCTCGGGCGCATAGATGAGGTCGTCGATATAGCTGATGAAGGGATGGCGCAGCAGCGCCGCCCGGCTCTCGATGGGACCATGGCGGGCAAGATAATCGCGCGCGGCATAGAGGCCGAGGCGATAATCGGTGAGCTTGCGCGCGTGCAGGCGCCCTTCCTTCGGCCGGCTGATGGAGATGGCGATGTCCGCCTCGCGCTTGGAGAGGCTGAACAGGCGCGGCATGGCCAGCAATTGGATGTCCAGCGCCGGATGGAGCGCCGCGAGCGCGCCGATGCGCGGGGCCAGGAAGAAGGTGCCGAACCCGTCCGGCGCGCCGATCCGCACCGCGCCGGAGACACCGAGGTCGGCCCCGCCAATCTCCTGCTGGGCGCCGGCGGCGAGCGTCTCCATGGCTTCAGCGGTCGCCATCAGCCGTTCGCCCGCGCTGGTGAGCACATAGCCGGCCGGCTGGCGGTCGAACAATTTCGCCCCGAGGCTATGCTCCAGGGCCGCGAGGCGCCGGCTGACCGTGGAATGCTCCACCCCCAGCAGCCGCGCCGCCGTGGTGAGCTTGCCGGTGCGCGCGATGGCCAGGAAATGGCGCAGGTCCGCCCAGTCGAACGCCGCCGATGGCATGTGAAAATCCGCACAGTGACCGTGCGATAATAGCTCTGGATGTGCAAAAAATGATAGGCCATTGTGCCGGCCAACAAGCGAAACGATATCGGCCATTTCATCGGCGGCAAGCACGTCGCGGGCACGTCGGGACGCTATAGTGACGTGTGGCAGCCCATGACGGGCGAAGTCGTGGGCCGCGTCGCCCTCGCCTCGGCCGCCGAAATGCGCGCCGCCGTGGAGAATGCCAAGGCCGCGCAGATCGGCTGGGCCGCCACCAATCCCCAGCGCCGCGCCCGCGTGATGATGAAATTCCTCGAGCTGGTGCAGCGCGATTATGATGCGCTCGCCGATCTGCTCGCCCGCGAGCACGGCAAGACCGTTCCCGACGCCAAGGGCGACATCCAGCGCGGCCTGGAAGTGATCGAGTTCGCCTGCGGCATTCCCCATCTGCTGAAGGGCGAGTTTACCGACGGCGCCGGCCCCGGCATCGACGTCTATTCCATGCGCCAGCCGCTCGGCGTGGTGGCCGGCATCACGCCGTTCAACTTCCCGGCCATGATCCCCATGTGGAAGTTCGGCCCCGCCATCGCCTGCGGCAATGCCTTCATCCTCAAGCCGTCCGAGCGTGATCCCGGCGTGCCCATGAAGCTCGCCGAACTGATGATCGAGGCCGGCCTTCCCGCCGGCATCCTGAATGTGGTGAACGGCGACAAGGAAGCGGTGGACGCCATCCTCGACGATCCGGACATCCAGGCGGTGGGCTTCGTCGGCTCGTCCGCGATCGCGCAATATATCTATGCGCGCGGCGCGGCGACCGGCAAGCGCATCCAGGGCTTCGGCGGCGCCAAGAACCACATGATCATCATGCCCGACGCGGACATGGACCAGGCCGTGGACGCCCTGATCGGCGCCGGCTACGGCTCGGCCGGCGAGCGCTGCATGGCGATCTCGGTGGCGGTGCCGGTGGGCGAGGCGGCGGCGGAAGCTTTGCTTTCGCGCCTCATCCCCCGCGTGGAAAGCCTCAAGATCGGCCCCTCCACCGACGTCACCGCCGATTTCGGCCCGCTCGTCACCCGCGAGGCGCTGGAGCGGGTGACCAATTATGTCGATATCGGCGTGAAGGAAGGCGCCAACCTGCTGGTGGATGGCCGCGGCTTCAAGCTCCAGGGCTATGAGAACGGCTTCTACATGGGCGGCTGCCTGTTCGACAATGTCACCGCCGACATGCGCATCTACAAGGAAGAGATCTTCGGCCCGGTGCTGTGCGTGGTGCGCGCGCCGGACTACAAGGAAGCCCTGCGCCTGCCGACCGAGCACGAATATGGCAATGGCGTCGCCATCTTCACCCGCGACGGGGACGCCGCCCGCGACTTCGCCTCGAAGGTTCAGGTGGGCATGGTGGGCATCAATGTGCCGATCCCGGTTCCGATCGCCTATCACACCTTCGGCGGCTGGAAGCGCTCGGGCTTCGGCGATCTCAACCAGCACGGGCCGGACGGCGTGCGCTTCTACACCAAGACCAAGACCGTCACCTCGCGCTGGCCCTCGGGCGTGAAGGACGGCGCGGAATTCGTCATCCCCACCATGGGGTGAGCTGCGCAGACGGCATATGTGTGATATCATTTTTGATAGCACACATATGCCCCGCAGGAGACGGCCATGGCGCAGGTGTTGATTCGCAACATCCCCGATGAGACCATCCAGGTCTATAAGGAGCGGGCGAAGCGGAACGGGATTTCGCTGGAGCAGGAGATCCGGAACCTTCTTGAGAAGAACCGGCCCTTCACGCCAGCCGAACGGGTGGCGGTTTCCCGTCATATCCGTTCGCTGACCAAGCCCTCGCCGGCGCTGAGCCTCGATGAAATCCGCGAAGGGGCCAAATGAGCCCCTTCGTGGTGGATGCGAGCGTCGCCTTGAAATGGTTCTTCGAGGAGGACGATACCCAGCAGGCGGAGGCCTTGGCGGCATCGCCGGACGAACTCTTCGCACCGACGCTCATTCTCACCGAAGTGGCGAATGCGCTGTGGAAGAAGATGAGACGTAGCGAGGCGGTGGAGGTGCCTGCGGCCCTGCAAATCTGCGAATACCTGCCCGGTTTCTTCACCGAGATGGTGCCCGTGGAACCTTTGTTGCCGCACGCCGTCGCTTTGTCCTTCGCGCTCGATCATCCCATTTACGATTGCGTCTATCTCAGCCTCGCCTACACAAAGAAATGCCCGCTGGTGACATCTGATCGCCGCCTCATCCACAAGGCCGAAGGTCAGCCTCTGACGCCAAGACTTCTCCATCTGTCCCAATGGCGGCCCTGACATGTTCGAACTGAATGAAGACCAGCAGGCCATCCGCGCCATGGCGCTGGATTTCGCGCGCGAGGAAATCGCCCCCCATGCCCAGGCGTGGGACGAGGCGGAGCATTTCCCCATTCCCACCCTCAAGGCCGCCGCCGCGCTCGGCATGGGCGGCATCTATGTGCGCGAGGAATGCGGCGGCTCCGGCCTGTCGCGGCTCGACGGCACCTTGATCTTCGAGGCTTTGGCCACCGGCTGCCCGGCCACCTCCGCCTTCCTGTCGATCCACAACATGGTCGCCGCCATGATCGACCGCTTCGGCGACGATGCCCAGCGCCTCGCCTGGCTGCCGGGCCTGTGCAGCATGGAGCGGGTGGCGAGCTATTGCCTCACCGAGCCCGGCAGCGGCTCGGACGCGGCGGCGCTGAAGACCCGCGCGGTGAAGGACGGCGATCATTACGTGCTGGACGGGGTGAAGCAGTTCATTTCCGGCGCCGGTGTCTCCGACCTTTATGTGGTGATGGCGCGCACCGGCGGACCCGGTCCCTCGGGGATTTCCGCTTTCCTGGTGGAGGCGGGCACGCCCGGCCTCTCGTTCGGCGCCATCGAGAAGAAGATGGGCTGGAAGATCCAGCCCACCCGCGCCGTCATCATGGAGGGCGTGCGCGTGCCGGCGCAAAACCTGCTGGGCCGCGAGGGCGAGGGCTTCAAATTCGCCATGGCCGGGCTCGACGGCGGCCGGCTGAACATCGCCGCCTGCTCGCTCGGCGGCGCGCAGAGCGCGTTCGACCGGACGCTCGGCTACATGCGCGAGCGCACCGCCTTCGGCAAGCCGCTGAACGAGTTCCAGGCGCTGCAATTCCGCCTCGCGGACATGGAGACCGACCTTGAGGTCGCCCGCACCTTCCTGTGGCGCGCCGCCGCCGCCTATGACCGTGCCGATCCGCAGGCCACCCGCCTGTGCGCCATGGCGAAACGCGTTGTGACGGACACCGGCTTCGAGGTGGCGAACCAGGCGCTGCAATTGCACGGCGGCTACGGCTATCTCGCCGATTATGGGATCGAGAAGATCGTGCGCGACCTGCGGGTCCACCAGATCCTGGAAGGCACCAACGAAATCATGCGGGTCATCATTTCCCGCGCTCTGGTGGCGCGGGCGAACTGATCCGGCAACGAGAAGAACGGGAGGAAAAGATGGCCAGCATCGGTTTCATCGGGCTCGGCAACATGGGTGGGCCCATGGCGGCCAATCTGGTCAAGGCGGGCCATAGCGTGCGCGGGTTCGACCTTTCCCCCGCCGCGCTGGAGGCCGCTAAGGCCAAGGGCGTCGCGATCGCGTCAACCGCCGCCGAAGCGGTGGCGGATGCGGATATCGTCGTCACCATGCTGCCCAGTGGCAAGCACGTGGTGGGCGCCACCACGGGCGAAAACGGCCTGTTCGCGGCCGCAAAACCCGGCACGCTGTTCATCGACAGCTCCACCATCGACGTCGCCTCGGCCCGCGTCTTCCATGAGGCGGCGCTGGCGGCCGGACACGAGCCGCTCGATGCGCCGGTTTCCGGCGGCGTGGGCGGGGCGGAAGCCGGTACGCTCACCTTCATGGCGGGCGGCACGGCGGAGGCGTTCGCCAAGGCCCAGCCGGTCCTCGCGCTGATGGGCAAGAAGATCGTCCATTGCGGCGATGCCGGCGCCGGGCAGGCGGCGAAGATCTGCAACAATATGATCCTCGGCATTTCCATGATCGCGGTCAGCGAGGCGTTCGTTCTCGGCGAGAAGCTCGGCCTCTCCCATCAGGCGCTGTACGACGTGGCCTCGACCTCCTCGGGGCAATGCTGGTCGCTCACCACTTATTGCCCGGTGCCGGGCCCGGTGCCCACCAGCCCCGCAAATCGCGACTATCAGCCGGGCTTTGCCGCCGCGCTGATGCTGAAGGACCTGCGCCTGTCCCAGGAGGCCGCCGGCCAGGCCGGGGCGGCGACCGCCCTCGGCGCGGCGGCGACCGCGCTCTACACCGCCTTCGAGGAAGAGGGGAATGCCGGCAAGGATTTCTCCGGCATCATCGAATGGGTGCGCACCCGCGAGGGGTGAGGCAAGCCCTTCACGCGCGATTCCACGACATGCCCCGGCTGGTCCGGGGCATTTTTTTGCGCGCCTGGTTGTGGCCCGGTGGAGCGGGCGCTGAGATCTGAGAATCGGCTGGGGGCGAATGGTAGCAGCGGGCGGATTTGAACCGCCGACCTCCGGGTTATGAATCCGGCGCTCTCACCAACTGAGCTACACTGCCACATCGCACGCCGCTCGGTGCCGGGCACGCGAGCTTGCGGAGGACGGGATATAGGGGAGCGGGCGCGGCGGTGTCAAGAAAGCGCGTGCGTTCTTCAACCGCTCTGCGCGCGCTCTCAGGCGGACGCTTTCTTGATGCGCACCAGCTTGAAGAAGCCGACCGGGAAAACCGGCGAGATTTCCACCACTTCCATGTCGCCCTGGCGGGCGGCCCAGGCGCCGAGGCGGCTGGCCTTGAAGGCGATGCTCCAGCCCACTTTCTTCACCAGCGGGGCGAGGGCGGTTTCCACATGCATGGCGGCGCCCGCATCGGCGCCGAGCTTGGAGGCGATGATGATCTCGCCATTGGGCTTCAGCACGCGGCGCATCTCGTCGAGCGCGCCTTCCGGGTCCGGCACCAAAGTGATGACGAAGGGCACGGTGACGGCATCGAAGCGGGCATCGGGAAAGCCGAGCGCGCAGGCGTCCATGGCGGCCAGCAGCGACACCTGCTTGAGGCCGCGCGCCGTGGTCTTCTGCACCGCCTTGCGCAGCATGTCCGACGACAAATCGATGCCGGTCACGCGGCAGTTGCGGGGATAATAGGGCAGGGTCAGCCCGGTGCCGACGCCGACTTCCAGAATGTCCGGGCCGCAGCTGGCGGCGGCATTGGCGGCCTTGCGCTGGGCGTCCGCCAGCAGCTTCTCATAGACGGTGTCATAGATGGGCGCCCATTTCGCATAAGCGCGCTTCTGGCCTTCGAGATCGTACTGGACCGCCATGTCTGCCTCTGCCCCAGCCTGCATCCCGGCGATGGTCCCGCCGGGACGTCGTGTCATGCGGCGTCTGGGCCGCGAAAATCTCGTTCGCTCAGGCGACCTGCGCCTGCATCGCGTCGCGCACCGCCGAGCGGGTGCGCAGGATGGTGCCGCCGCCCAGCAGGCGGGCGCCGCCGTCGGGAGCATCGTAGAGCACGCATGCCTGCCCCGGCGCAACGCCTTCTTCGCCGAGGTGCAGATGCACCAGCGGCAGGCCCTGTGCGTCGAGCCCCAGCCGGCCCGGCGCGGGCGCGCGGGTGGACCTGACCTTCACGAACACCTCGCGCTCCGCCGCGCAGGCCTCCGCGAACGGCTCATCACCGAGCCAGTTCACGTCCGACACGCGGATGTCATGGACCGCCAGCGCCTCGCGCGGGCCGACCTTCACCTCGCGCCGCGCGGCGTCGATGCCGATCACATAGAGCGGCTCGGGGGTGGAGATGCCGAGGCCCTTGCGCTGGCCGATGGTGTAATGCATCACGCCGCGATGGCGGCCGAGCAGGCGCCCGTCCAGATGCACGATGTCGCCGGGGTCGCCCGCCTCGGGCCGCAGGCGCTGGACGATTTCGGCATAATCGCCGCCGGGCACGAAGCAGATGTCCTGGCTGTCCGGCTTGTCCGCGACCACGAGGCCGAGGTCGGCGGCGAGCGCGCGCACTTCGCTTTTCTTCAGATGCCCCAGCGGAAAGCGCAGGCGCGCCAGCTGGGCCTGGGTGGTGGCGTACAGGAAATAGCTCTGGTCGCGATTGTCCTCGGCGGCGCGATAGAGCGCGCGGCGCCCATCCGGCAAGGCGCGGCTGGAGACATAATGGCCGGTGGCCAGAACGCTGGCGCCGAGATCCTCGGCGGTGGCGAGCAGATCGCGGAACTTGACCGTGCGGTTGCAATCCACGCACGGAATGGGGGTGACGCCCGAGGCATAGCTGTCGGCGAAGCGCTCGATGACTTCCTCGCGAAAGCGGCTCTCGTAATCGAGCACATAATGGGGAATGCCCAGCTTCTCGGCCACGGTGCGGGCGTCGTAAATGTCCTGCCCGGCGCAGCAGGCGCCCTTGCGCAAGGCGGCGGCGCCCTGGTCGTACAATTGCAGCGTCACGCCCACCACGTCATAGCCGGCATGGGCCAGCAGCCCCGCCACGACGGAAGAATCGACGCCGCCCGACATGGCCACCACCACGCGGGTGGAGGCCGGGTCCGCGCCGATATCGCCGATCTGGTCGAGGAGGGTGGGAGGCAAGATCATGGGGCGGTGTCACCGGCAGAAGGACGGGCGCATGGCCAGAACCTGCGCGACCACGCCCCTTTAGTATAGGTCGCCGCCGCCAGTCTGCAATTGCGATGCAACACAACGTGCATGTGCGGCAAGCAGGGCAGGGCGCGCACCGGCGCGTGACGCGCTCAGCTGGACCCCGCCGCGCCGGCCAGATGATGCAGCACGATGCCGCTGGTGGTGGCGACGTTCAAGCTGTCGAATCCCGCCGCCATGGGGATGGAAACGCTGCGGGTGCGGGCGAGCAGGTCCGCCGGCAGGCCCGGCCCCTCGGTGCCGAACAGCGCCGCGACGCGCGCGCCCCGCTCCAACCGTGACAAGGGAATTGTCCCGGACGGGCTGAGCGAGACGATGTCGAAGCCAGCCCGTTCCAGCGCCTCCACCATCGCGCCGCCGCTCGCGACCCGCGCATGGGGCACGATGAGGCTCGCCCCCACCGAGACCCGGATCGCCTTGCGATAGAACGGATCGCAGCTCGCCGCGTCCAGCAGCACGGCGCTCGCGCCGAAGGCGGCGGCATTGCGGAAGATGCCGCCCATATTGTCGTGGTTGGAGATGCCCACCAGCCCCACCACCAGCGCGCGCGCCGGCAGGGACGCGAGCAAGGCGGCCGGTTCGGGCGGCGGCGGCGGTTCCACGAGGGCGAGGATGCCGCGATGGATATGGAAGCCGACGATGGCGTCCATCACCGGCTGGGCGGCCACGTTCACCTGAACATCGTCCGGCATAAGGGCGAGCACGTCGCCAAGGCGCGCCGCGCTCGCGGCAGAGAGCAGCAGCGCGCGGATGCAATGGTCGGTGCGCGGGGCCAGCAGGCGCAGCACCACTTCGCCCTCGGCGATGAAGCGGTTCTTCCGGCCGATCAGGTCGCGCTCGCGCAGGGCGACGAAATCCGCGATGCGCTCATCCTGCGCATCGGTGATCGTGACGAGATCCGGCACGTCAGCGCGCGCGGCGGGCCGGCGGCGGGCCGGCGGAGGCGCGCACCACGAGCTTCGGTTCCAGCACCACCCGTTCCACCGGGCGGGTGGGCGCCGCGATGCGTGCCAGCGCGAGGGCGGCGGCGGCGCGGCCATATTCGGGAATGCGGGTGTAGACGGTGGTCAGCGCCGGGTGCCAGAGCGCCGCTTCGCCGATGTCGTCATAGCCGACGATGGAGAAATCCGCCCCCACCTCCAGCCCCGCCGCCTGCACGCCCATGACCGCCCCGAAGGCGCACAGATCATTGAAGCAGACCGCGGCGGTCGGCGGGTTTTCCAGCGCCAGCAGGCGCGCGACGCCCTCGCGGCCATATTCGCGCAGGCCGGGGCCGGGCGCATGCAGCGCCGGTTCGAACGGCAATCCCGCCTTGGCGAGCCCGGCCATGTAGCCCGCGAGCCGCTTGCGCCCGGTGGAGGTTCCCTGCAACCCGCCGATCATGCCGATGCGGCGATGGCCGAGCGCCACCAGATGGGCGACGCCGAGGCTGACGCCCGTCTCATCGTCGGAGCCGGCGAAATCGAAGCCCGATCCCTCCACCTCGCGCGTCACCTGCACCACGGCGATGCCGCTGATGGCCAGCGCCCGCAGATCGGCGATGGTGGTGTCCAGGGCGGGCGAGATGATGAAGGCGTCGGGCCGGTATTCCGCCAGCGTGCCGAGGGTGCGGGCCTGGCGCACCACGTCTTCCTGGCTCACGCCCAGCAGAATGGTCTTGCCGGCGCCGCTCAAAGCATCCTCGAGCGCCGCCAGCAGCTCGGTGAAGGAGGGATTGACGATATCGTGCAGGCCCACGCCGATGATGTTGGTGCGGGCGGTGCGCAGGGAGGCGGCGCCGCGATTGGCCACGTAGCCGCGCTCGCGCGCCATGTCCTGCACCCGCTGGCGGGTGGCCTGCGCCACCACCGGGCTGTCGCGCAGCGCGAGCGAGATCGTGGCCGTGGACAGTCCCAGTTCCGAAGCCAGGCGTTGCAGCGTCACCCTGCCGAGGCTTGCCGTCTCCGTATCGTCCATGATCCCTCCGTGCTGCCAAGTCTTAGACGCTTCGCTTGCTCACTTCATCCATGCTAAACGATTTAAGCCCCGCGACCAAAAGACAAAGTCACTCGGAGGGACTGGAAAATGGAAAAAGCGCGCATCGGTTTCATCGGCGTCGGCCTCATGGGCCACGGCATGGCGAAGAACCTGCTGGACAAGGGTTTTCCCCTCACCGTCCTCGCCCATCGCAACCGTGCGCCGGTGGAGGATCTCCTGGCGCGCGGGGCGCGCGAGGCCGAAAGCGCGGCGCAGATGGCCGCCGCCTGCGACATTATCTTCCTCTGCGTCACCGGCGCGCCCCAGGTGGAAGCGGTGGTGCGCGGGCCGGGCGGTATCCTGGAAGGCGCCAGCGCCGGGCTGCATCTGGTGGATACGTCCACATCCGAGCCGGCGCTGACCATGGCGCTGCATGCCGAGCTGAAGGAAAAGGGCATCGCTCTGGTGGATTCCCCGCTCGGCGGCACCCCGGCGAATGCGGCCGAGGGCACGCTGATCGCCATCGTCGGCGCCGAGGATGACGCCTTCGCCGTGGTCAAGCCGGCGCTGGAGGCGATCGCCGCGCGGATCAATCACGTGGGCGCGCCCGGTGCCGGCCACACCATGAAGCTGCTCAATAATTTCCTGTCGCTGGGCTATGGCGCGCTCTATGCGGAGGCGCTCGCGCTGGCCGCCAAGGTGGGCGTCTCGCCGCAGACCTTCGACAGCGTGCTGCGCGGCTCGCGCATGGATTGCGGCTTCTACCAGACCTATTTCAAATATGTGCTGGAGCGCGACGTGAACGCCCACAAGTTCACACTGTCCAATGCTCACAAGGACATGCGCTACGTGAACAATCTTGCCTCCGCGACCGGGGCGGCGAATTTCATCGGCGCCACCATCAAGAATGTCTATGCCGCCGCCGAGGGGCTCGGCCGGGGCGATTGGAACGTGCCGCAGATTTCCGACGTGGTGGCGGAGATGAACGGCGTCTCGCTGGGCGAGATCCCGCAGATGAAGGCGGCGGCGGAATAAGGTTTCCTATTCCACCTCGCTCTCCACCGGGCCGCCCTCCATCAGCCGGCGCAGCGTCAGCAGCGCCGCGCGCAGCACGGTATGGGAGGGCGGCGAGAGGGCGAGCCGCACCGCGTTCGGGGCATGGCCGGGGGTGACCGCGAAGGAACTGGACGGGGTGATGGCGATGCCCTGCCGCGCCGCCGCCCCGGCGAAGGCTTCCGCGCGCCAGGTTTCCGGCAGTTCCAGCCAGGCGTGATAGGCGCGTGGATCGGCCTTGAGCATGGGGCCATCAAACACGCTCCGCGCGATCGTCTGGCGCGCCTGCGCATCCGCGCGCTTGGCCGCCACGAGGCGGGCGACGATGCCCTCCGCCATGATGTGCAGCCCCATGGCCAAGGGCAGGCCCATGACCGCCCAGGCGCCCGAGCGTACCGCCGCCACCAGCCGTTCGCTCCAGGCGGGCGGCCCGGCGATGAAGCCGAGGGTGAGCCCCGGCGCGACCCGCTTGGAGAGGCTGTCCACCAGCAGCACCTGGTCCGGGGCGCGCGCGCTCAAGGGGACGTCGTCGCACAGGAAGCCGTAGATGACGTCTTCCACCGCGATCAGGTCTTCGGCGCGGAGCAGATCGGCAATTTCGTCGCGCCGTGCCGCATCCATGGAGACGCCCAGCGGATTGTGCAGGCTCGGCTGCACATAGATGCCGCGCAGCGGTGCCGCACGATGGGCACGCAGCACCGCGTCAGGCTTCAATCCCCTGTCGTCCATGGCGAGCGGCACCAGGGTGATGCCGAGGCGCGCGGCGATCCATTTCACGGCCGGATAGGTCATGGCCTCGACGCCGATGCGCTCGCCTGGGGGCGCGAGGGCCGAGAAGGTGGCGGCGATGGCTTGTCGCCCGTTGGTGGTGAACGCAATGCCGGCGGGATCGGGGCGCCAGTTCGGCCCGGCGAGAAAATCCGCCGCCGCAAGGCGCGCCGCGCGCGTTCCCGCGGCACCGGTGGGCCGGAAGGCGGCGGAGAGCGCGCCTTGCCGGGCAAACCCCGCGAGGATCTGTTCCAGCTCCGCATCCTGGGTCGGCAGGATGGGAAAATTGAGCTGCAGGTCGACCGGCGCTTGCGTAGGCTCGCCCAGGCTCTCCGTGCTCCCCTCGCCGATGGTGCGCACATAGCTGCCGCGCCCCACCTCGCCGGTGATCAGGCCCCGGCGCACCAGCTCGGCATAGACCCGGCTGGCGGTGGAAGGGGCGATGCCGACGGTATAGGCGAAGTCTCGCTGGGTCGGCAGGCGGCTGCCCGCGGCGAGGCGGCCGGCGGCGATATCGGCGGCGAGCATGTCGGCGAGGGCGCGATAATCGGGTGAGGGCATTATTGATCCGAGTGCAATATAATAATTGCACCGATACATCATCGGCGCAATGAATGCGAGCAATTCATGAGGATCTCACCATGACGCCGCGCATTCGCCAGATTACACCGACCGAGAGTCGGGGACGGCCCGCGCTTCCGGTCGCGCTCCCGCTCCGGGGGCCGACCGCTCATGCCGCGGCGCGGGGGCGGGTCGCCCCTGGCGAGGCCCTTGACGCGGTTCCGGGCGCGGCCCCTGGTGGTGCGGCGATCACCCGCCGCTCAGGCGGCGCGCCGCAGAATCGTCTTGCCCATCTGGGGAGGCTGCTGCGCCTGTGGCTGCGGCGGGCGCGCGCGCGGCGCGAACTGGCGGATCTGGACGAGGACCAGATGCGCGACACGGGCATCAGCCGGGAGGCGGCGCGCCGCGAGGCGGAAAAGCCGTTCTGGCGGGCGTGAGCGCGGGCGCGCTCAGCGCTTCACGCCATAGGCGCTCATGAACATGCGCACCGCGCGGCCGACCACCGCCTCGATCTGATCGGGCTGGATGGTGGCGGCGGCCCCGAACAGCACCGGGGCGAGGATCGTGTCCTTGGACAGCGACAGGAACTGGCTCGCCGCCGCCTCGGTGTCCTCGATGTTCAGAATCCCTTGATCGACCTTGGCCTGGAGGAAGGCGGACAGGCGCCGGGTGCCGGAGTTCGGCCCCGCTTCCAGGAACCGCAATCCGATCGCGGGAAACTTCTCGGAGATGGCGATGACGCTGCGCACCGTCGCCACGTGGGAGGGGCGCAGCATGGCTTCGATGAAGGAGACGCCGAGCTTGGTGAGCGCGGCCGCAACGTCCGGCTCGCAGGCGTCGAGTACGAACAGGCGCTCGGCGGTTTCCGCGCATTCGCAGCTCACGAGGCTGGCAAACAGATCGACCTTGTCGTGGAAATAGACATAGAGCGTGCCCTTGGAGACGCCCGCCGCGCGCGCGATCTCGCCCATGCTGGCGGCGTCGAAGCCTTGGTCTAGAAACACCTGCCGCGCGCCGGCCAGGATCTGCCTGCGCTTTTCCGGGTCCTGGCCCGCCACTGCTTCCCTGGTTTCCACAACCGACAAAATTCGCTCCCTCTGGTGCTGGCGACGGCGCGCCAATGCGCTGCCATTGCTGCATTACCCTTCGCCGAAAGGGCCGTCGCGTCAATTGTCTGCACGTCGACAATGGTTAAAAATTGACCGAACCGTTCGGTCCCGCTTGCGTCCGTCGGAAAGCTCGGCTAAACAGGGAATGTCTTGACCGAACCGTTCGGTCACGCCCGGAGCCGCAACCTGGGCCGTGACTGGCGTTGAGGGAGGAGAGCACCGCCCCCAGCTCTCCTCCCTCATTCTTCCTTCAGGCTCTTCCCCATGTTTGCGCCGTCCGGTCGGCAGTGCCGCGCGCCAAGGCTCGCCCTCGCTCAAGGCTCGCCCTCGCTCAAGGTCGCCCTGGCGCAAGGCTCGCCCTGGCGCAGGTCGTCCCCGGTACGGGCGGGTATGTATTCTTTGGCGCGCGATCCGCGCCGGGAGGGCGCCCGCGCTCACTGCGTCGCGAGTGCCGGCAGGTCGATCGGCGGTGCGACGCTCAGGCGATTGTGGCCCTCGCGCTTGGCGTCATAAAGCGCGCGGTCGGCCGCATGGAGCAGCATTTCCATGTTGGCGGCCGCGCCGGCGCGCGTGGAGGCGATGCCAGCGGAGGCGGTGCACAGGCTCTCGCACCCTTCCACCATGCCGGACAAATGGGTGAAGGTGACCATGATGCGCCGCGCCGCGATCGCCGCCTGCTGGCCGTCGGTTTCCGGCAACAGCACCGCGAATTCCTCGCCGCCGATCCGCCCGGCCATGTCGCCGGCGCGCAATTGCGTGGTGGCGGCGCTGGCGAACGCCAGCAGCACTGCATCGCCCACCGGGTGGCCATAGGTGTCATTGATGTATTTGAAGCGGTCGAGGTCGAACACGATCACGGCGCTCGGCCGCGCGCGCCGCGCATCGCGCGCGAGGGCCGACACCGCATGGACGAACAGGGCGCGTCGGTTCGGCAGGCCGGTCAGGGCATCGGTGTCGGCGGTCTGCCGCAGGTGCGCCGCGACCTTCTCCTTGGCGAGGGTCACCAGGAGGAAGGCGAACAATTGCAGCATCAGCACGTTTTCAAGCGCAATCGGGATGAACCACGGATTGGCGAACATGAAGATCGGCCCCTGCGGCTGCGCCAGCGCCAGGGGAATGCGCAACAACAGGCCGATGCCGTGCACAATCAGCAGGGCGGCCAGGAGAATGCGGCTCGGCAGGCCCTTGGCCCGCAGGAACTCGAACGCCGCGACGGCGCAATAGCCCGCCAGCAACACCGAGGCGAGGGTGATGCGGCCGGTGGTGTTGGCGTAGAAATCGGGGAACTGGCAGGCCGCAAGCCACATCACCGCCCCGGCCACCGCAACCAGGGGTTCCATCTGCCGGCCGTTGAACGCGCGCGCCGCGGCATAGATGAGGCCGCCCCCATAGATGACGAGCCCGGTGCCCAGCATCTGCGAAAACAGCGCCGGCAACGCCTCGCGTGCTGCGTTCAGCAAGATGCCGGTGGTGATGAAGGCGTAAGCGACGCCGCCCCACAGCAGCAGGCGTTCGCTCCGCGCCTGCGACCACGCCCAGATCTGGAGACAGGCGCCGATGGCGGCCGTCAGCACCAGCAGGGTGAAAAGGGTGTGGGGCTCGGACGGCATCTTTACCTTCGTTGCCTGCGGCGGGATGTCTGCGCGCGCTCATCGCGTATGGCCTTATAGCACTGCCCAGGGTTGGCGTCGCGCCGCTGGCGCTCGGTGCACAAGACCTTGCGCGCACGCCCGACACCGCCCCGACACCGCCCCGACACCGCTCCGACACCGCTCCGACACCGCTCCGACACCGCTCAGGCGCCACTCTGGCGTGAGACCCTGGCGCCGACGCCGGCGGATCGGGTAATGTGCGTGTCTCTGCCGTCGCGTGCGCCTCAGGCGCGCCCTTCCCGGACGCCTCGATGACCCCTCAGGCCCGCTCCGACACCCGCTTCTCCCGCCAGGCGTGGACGGCCAACGCCCCGCTTTACGATGCCATCCGCGCCATGCCGTTCAATGCCGAGCTCGCGGCGGGAACGCTGGAGGAGGCCCGGTTCAAGCATTATATCGTGCAGGATGCGCATTATCTGATCGGCTTCGGCCGCGCCCTGGCGCTGGCGGCCGCCAAGGCGCCGAACCCGGACCGCATCGTGCAGTTCGCCAAGGGGGCGGAGGTCGCGATCATCGTCGAGCGCGAATTGCATGGCTCGTTCTTCCGCGAGTTCGGCATCGGGCCGTCGGCGTTCGCGCATACGCCCTTGTCTCCCGCCTGCCACCATTATGTGTCCTTCCTGCTGGCGACCGCCCATGGCGAACCCTATGAGGTGGTGCTCGGGGCGCTGCTGCCCTGCTTCTGGATCTATGCCGAGGTGGGGCGCGACATCCTCGACCGCGCGGCACCCGCAAATCCCTATCAGGCGTGGATCGACACCTATGCCGGCGAGGAGTTCCACGTCGCCGTGCGCGAGGTGATCGCCGCCACCGACGAAGCCGCGGAGCAGGCCTCCGCCGGCACCCGCGCGCGCATGCACGAAGCCTTCAGCCGCGCGACCCAGCTCGAATGGATGTTCTGGGACTCTGCCTATCGCCTCGAGGCCTGGCCGGTGTGAGACCGGCCGCCACCGACGGGGCAGGTTAAGCGCGCAAGGCGCAAGGCGAAAGGCGGCCGCGCGCAATTCACGCGCGGGATGGTCTTTCACGCGCGGGATGGTCTTGCCGCCGTCGCCGGACATGGACACACTCCGCCGCAAATCACCCCGGAGCCGCGCCGCGAGCGGCTGCGCGGGCCACGCAGATGGAGCCCTTATGACCGCCCAACCCGCTTTCGCCCGCACCGTCGTCGCCCGCACCGCTTTCGCCCGCACCGCCGGCGCCTGCGTCGTGGCGGCCGGCCTTCTGGCCGCCGTGGCGGTTCCTCTGGCGCCCGCGCATGCGGAAACCTGCCTGGAGCAGATCGTCGCCCTTCAGAAGCGCGTCGATGCGGTGCAGGGCAAGCCCGCGGCCCCCCGCCCAGAGCCGCAGAGCGTTGGCGCGCAGCTCGATCAGCAGCCGACCCCGGGCTCGATCGCCGCCGCCAGCGGCAGCCTGCCGCCGCCGGTCGGTCCCGCCGCCGCGCTCAATGCCGCGCAGAATTTCCAGGCCGCCGGCAACGAGGCCGCCTGCCTGAAGGCGGTCAACGAGGCCCGCGACATGCTGGAAGGCCGCTAGAATCGGGCGCCGCCGCGCTTGGCGCCGACTGGCCCAACGGGTCCGGTGGCGTCGTGCCCGGGGGGATCGGAATGACCCTCTGCCCAGGCCGGCGGTCTTGTCCGCCTTATCCATTTGGCTAAGGTGGCCCTATGATCGATCCCTTCCTCGCCGGTCGCCTCAGCTTCACGCCCGCCGCCCCCAGCAAGCCGCCGCTTCCCCCCGGCCGCAATGCATTGGGAATCGCTTCGGAGCGCGACGCCATCCTGTTCGTGCCCGCCGGGCTTGATCCGGCCCGGCCGGTGCCGCTGGTGGTGCTGTTCCACGGCGGCGGCGGCAGCGCGGAGAAGATTCTTCCGGTGCTGGAAGCCCAGGCGCAGATGCATTCCTTCCTGCTGCTGGCGCCGCAATCGCAATTTCCCACCTGGGACATCGTGATCGCCGGAAACGGCCCGGACCGCGAGCGGCTGGACCGGGCGCTGGCCGAGGTGGCGGCGCATTTCACCGTGGACCGTCGCCATCTGGCATTCGCCGGTTTCTCCGACGGGGGCAGCTATGCCCTGTCGCTGGGCCTGACCAATGGCGACATCGTCAGCCATATCATCGCGTTCTCGGCCGGCTTCATGTCGGTGCATGTGCAGGAGGGCGCGCCGCGGGTGTTCATCGCGCACGGCCTCCAGGACGAGCAATTGCCCATCGCCACCGCCGGGCGCGCCAATGCCGCCAAGCTCCAGGCGGCGGGCTATGACGTGCAATATGTGGAATTCAACGGCAACCATTCGGTGCAGCCGCCGATCGTGTTCCTGGCCATGAATTTCTTCCTCGGCGCGGGCGTGGCCGCGTGAAATTTGGCCGGGTGAGCGCCTTCGGCCTCAGGGCTTGACGTTCAGGAATTTGATCCGCGCCACCGCCGCGATCAGGGCGGCGGTCAGGCGCGGGGCGAAGCGCTGGTAGCGCCGCGCCTCGCTGGTGATTTCGTCCGCCACGCTCTGGTTGAAGCGATCATTCATCACGACGCCGCTCACCGGCGCATTGGCGGTGCGCAAGGCGGCGGCGGCGCGGGACAGCGCGATGCGCGAATCGCGCCCCGGCATGCACAGCACCACGACGCTGTCGCACGCGGCGGCGATGCTCGTTACCGGCACGGCGACGCGTTCGCGCGGTTCCACGGCGGCGAGATCGAGCACGATGGCGTCGTAGGAGTCCAGCAATTGGTCGAGCATGGCACGGATGGCCGGAGCGCTGCGGAAGGCGAAGCTGGCTTCCGGCAGGGGCGCGGCGATCAGCGTATCGAAGCCGCGCGTGTCGGTATCGACGAAGGCGAGCAGATCGGGATCGGCGGGGGTCCAGGCGGTGGCCTGCGCCGGCACGGCTGCGGTGGGGTCCGCAAGGCCGATCAGCAAGGTGCGATTCTGGCGCTGGGACCGCACCGCCAGTGCAACCGCCAGCACCGACACCCCGCTGCCGCTGTGGACGCTGGTGATCCCGACCGCGCGGGCGCCCTGCCCGAATGTGGAGAGGTAGATCGATTCGACCTCGCGCAGGCTGCGTCCCCTCACCTCATCCTCCCATCGCAAGAATGAGCGAGATCACCGGCAGGATATTGCGCATGGCGTCGACGAAGATCTTCCATTCGCTCTGGGCGGAACTGGGCACATAGACGGTGTCGCCCGGCCCCACCACCGGCAGCACCGAGATGTCGCCCGTGCGCGCGAATTCCACGAGGTCGAACACCCGCGCCTGCTCCCGGCAGCAGCCGAGATTCACCACCACGATGCGCTGCTGATAGGCGTCCGTGGTCGGCCCGCCGGCCTCGGCGAGGAGGTCCAGCAGCGTCATGTTGGCGGCGAAGCGATAGCGTCCGGGCTTGCCCACGGCGCCCAGCACCCGCACCGTGCTTTCGGCGGGATCGTCGAACCATTCCTTATTGGTGCGGTCGGGCACGAAGATCACGTCGCCGGTGCGCACCCGGGGCAGCAGTTTTTCGTCCCCGGTGGCGAAATATTGCGCCAGATTGACCTTGGTGACCTTCGAGCCCGGCTGGTTGCGATGCGACACCCGCACGTTGCGCAGGTCGGCATTGGAGGTGGGGCCGTTGGCGGCGGTGAGGATGTCCATGAAGGTCATGCTCTTGTTGAACGCATAGCGCCCGGGCGCGCCCACCTGGCCCATCACATAGATCGCGTCTTCCTTGGCCAGCTGGACCCACTTCGCCTTGTTGTCCACCGGCGAATCCGGCAGCGACGGCACGCGGATCACGTCGCCGGCCTCGATCTTCGGCAGGTCCGATATCTTCCCGCCGGTGGTGATGAAGGCGCCGAGGTCGAAGCTGATCGCCTTGCCGCCCTGGCGCGCCTTCAGGATCTGCAAATGGGCGATATCGCCGTTCTGGGTCGGGCCGCCGGCTTCGCCCAGCAGATCCAGCAAGGTCATCTCGTCGGACCATTCGTAGCGGCCGGTCCGCTGCACGGCGCCTATCACCTCCACCGCGCGACTGGGCGGGATCTTCAGCCAGGACGGGCGGTCCGAGGCCTCGATCTTCTCCGGCACGAACACCGCGTCGCCCGGCAGGATTTCCGGTAGGGGTTTCTTGTCGCCCTCGGTATAGGCGAACAGGTTGAATTGCTGGACGCTGCCGTCGGCCTTCAAGATCTTGACCCGCGTCGTGTCGGCGAAGCGGGTCGGGCCACCGGCATTGGCGAGGATTTCCACCAGCCGCGCATCGGGCGGGGCCTCGAGCGAACCGGGCCGGGCCACCTCGCCGATCACATAGACGGTGCGCACCGAACGGCGGATTTCGTCTTCTTGCTTGGGAATGAAGATGGTCGCGCCGGGCTTCAGCGGCGGCATCAGTTTCGCGTCGCCGGTATCGAGATATTTGCGCAGATTGAAGATCTTGGGTTCGCCGCCGTCGATCACCCGCACCTGGTCGATGGAGGAGAAGCGGGTGACGCCGCCGGCGCGCATGATCATGTCCACCACGCTGAGCCCCTCCTTATAGGCGAAGGAGCCGGCGCGGCTGACCTCGCCGAACACCTTCACGGCGGAGGGGGATTCGGCGGCGTCGCCCTGCTCTGTGAGGGTGCGGCTGTCGAAATTGATCTGCACATTGCCGGTGGCGGGCGAGGCCGGCACGAAGATGATGTCGAGCGGCTGCAATTGCGGCAGCAGGCTCGTGTCGCCGGTGTCGAGATAGCGCTTGTAGTTGAACACGGTGGTGCGGGTGCCCCGGCGCACCTGGAGGCGGTCGAGCTGGGCGCCCTGGAGCAGCCCGCCGGCCGCGCCGATGGCCTGCTGCACGTTGGAATCCCCCGGCAGGTCCACTTCGCCGGGCTTGTCCACATAGCCGAGCACGGTGATGTAGAGCCGCCGGTCCTTGAGCGTCACCGCGAGGCGGTCGAGGTCGCGATAGGCCCGCGCCAGGGCGTTGCGGATCAGGGTCGAGGCTTCCGCCAGCGTGCGGCCCGCGACATCCACGGCGCCCACTTCCGGCAGCGCCACGCGGCCGCGCCGATCCACGTTCAGATCCTTGTTGAGCGCGGGTTCGCCGGGCAGGGCGATGGCGAGCACGTCGCCGATCCGCAACCGAACCTCCTCGCCCGTGCCCGCGGACTGGGCGCGCGCCGGCCCGCACAGGCCCAGCGCGAGCGCGATCAGCGCGGCGCAGACCCAGGCGAGGGCCAGGGCACCAGAACCGGCAAAGGGCGCGCAGGGGCGTTGCATGTCACGGCGCCCGCTCGCCTTTTGGCCGCGCGAGAGCGTGCTCGATCTGGTCGAGCTTGCGCTTGAGGCGGGCCATCTGGATTTCCGCATCCTCCGGCAGGCCGCCTTCCGAGAGCCGGCGCAGGGTGATCAGCATCATTTCCGCGTCGGCATAGTCCGCCGCCGCGTAAGTGCGCGCGTTGCGCTCGGTCAGCACCATCAGCCGCCGTTGCAACGCGTCGATCCGCGGGTCCTCGGATGGGCGACGTTCCGCCATGCCCCCGGCCCCCTTGGGGGGCCACGGCACATGGCTGACCGTGTCGCAGGCCGACGTGAAGAGGCCAGCGACGATCACAAGCACGATAGGATCGTGCGCGATCCTCATGAGGGGCAGCTCTCTTCCGTCAGGTCGGCGAGCCGTAGGTGGTTGATGAGGCGCCGGGGCTGGCCGCTCGCGCCCCGCAGGCGCAGCGTGCGGCCGGCGATGCGCAGGCGCTTGTAGAGATAGACGATGCCGCCGATGCCCGAGGAATCGATGAATTCCACCGCGCTCAGATCCAGCGTGACGTCGTCGGTCGCCGTTCCGAGCTCCTCGAACACAGGCTTGAGCTTAGCCATGGACGCTGCGTCCATGTCCTCGACGATCTGAACCAACTTTGACATTGATTGCCCACCCGGTTGGTCTTCCACGGTACCACGACCGCCCGTTTCGCCGTGCCGGTGGCGCAAGCGCATACCGTCCCCTGCCGTGCGAATCGAGCATGTTGTGTCGCAGCATCGGTCCCTCGCAACAAGGAACAATTTACCTTAATGAGTGGTGAACAATGGGCCGACGGCAGGGGGATTCGTGTCCGCTGGACTGGTGCAGATCGTTCAACGTCTTGCCCCGGGTGGTATCGAGGTATTGGCCTTGGAACTGGCGTGCCGTTTACCTGGGACCAACCCCATCTTTAGCCTGGATGGCGACACGCAGAGCCTGGTCGGCGCCTGGTCCGCTTTGGCGCAGGCGGGGCCGGTGGAAGGGCTCGCCAAGGCGCCCGGCCTGCGCCCCGGCCTCGTGGTTTCGCTCGCCGCGCGCCTGAGGGCGCTGAAGCCGCGGGCGGTCCTGGTGCACCATATCGGCCCGCTGCTCTATGGCGGCCTTGCCGCGCGGCTGGCGGGGGTGCCGGTGCTTGCCTATGTGGAGCACGATTCCTGGCATTATGATGCGCCGCGCCAGCGCACCCTCACCGCCGCGCTCGCACGCATCGTGCGGCCGCAGGTGGTGGCGGTGTCGCAGGCCGTGGCCGAGGTGTCGCGCACCGTCATGCCCGGCGCCCCGGTACGAGTGATCGCCAATGCCGTGGACACCGAGCGCTTTCGGCCCGCGCCCCGGGCCGCGGCGCGGGCTGCGCTTGGACTTCCGGCCGAGGGGCCGCTCATCGGGGCGGCGGGCCGGCTGGAGCCGGTGAAGGGGCATGACGTGCTGCTGCGCGCCATGGTGGAGGTGCCGCACGCCCGGCTGGCACTGATCGGCGAGGGCAGCGCGCGCGACACCCTGCGCCGCCTCGCGGACCAGCTCGGCCTCGCCGAACGCGTTCATTTCCTCGGGCACCGTGGCGACATGCCGCAGGTTCTCCCCGCCCTCGATTTGTTCTGCCTGCCCTCCCGCAACGAGGGCCTGCCCCTATCGGTGATCGAGGCGCAGGCCTGCGACATACCGGTGGTGGCGAGCGATGTCGGCTCGCTGCGCGAGGCGGTGTGCCCGGCCTCGGGCCGGCTGGTGCCGCCGGAAGATCCCCCGGCGCTTGCCGCCGCCATCCGGGCCTCGCTTGCCGCCCCTGCATCGGTCGCGCCGCGCGCTTTCGTGTGCGCCCGCTTCTCGTGGGACCGGATGCTGGACGCCTATCGCGATCTCATGGCGGGGCGCCCGCCATGCTGATGCTGCAGATCCTGTTCTGGGCGAGCGTCGCGGCCGTGGTCTATCATCATGCCCTCTATCCCGTGGCGCTGCGCCTGCTGGCGCGCCTGCGCCCGGCGCTGCCCGTTCCGCCGGTCCCCGACGCCGCCACGCTGCCCGTCGTCACGCTCGTCATCCCGGCCTATCAGGAGGCCGCCTTCATCGCGCTCAAGCTGCGCGACTGCGCGCGCCTCGCCTATCCGCGCGACCGCCTGCATGTGATCGTCGCCTGCGACGGCTGTACCGACGGCACGGGCGACCTTGCCCGCGCCGCGCTGGCCTCGCCCGACTGCGCCGGCCTGAGCGCGGAGGTGCGCGCCTTTCCGGTCAATCGCGGCAAGGTCGCGGTGCTGAACGAGGTGATCGCGTCGATCCCCGGCGGCATCGTGGCGTTGTCCGATGCCTCGGCCACCCTCTCCGCCGATGCCCTGATGCGCGCCGCCGCGCATTTCTCGCGGCCCGAGGTGGGGGTGGTGGCGGGCACTTATGCCCTGAAAGAGGCGGGCAGCGCCGGGGAGGCGGGTTATTGGGCCTATCAGACCGCCATCAAGGCCGACGAGGCCGCGCTCAGCGCGCCGTTCGGCGTGCATGGCGCCTTCTATCTGTTCCGCCGGGAACTGTGGGCGCCCTTGCCGGGGGACACCATCAATGATGACGTGGTGCTGCCCATGGCCATCGTGGCCGGCGGCGCGCGGGCGATCTATGATGTGAAGATCATCGCCACCGAAGAGGAACGCAGCCGGCGCAGCCAGGAATTCCGGCGTCGGGTGCGCATTTCCTCGGGCAATGTCCAGCAGGCGGTGCGCCTGTGGCGGCTCGCGGACCCGCGCCGTCCTGGCCTTGCCTTCGTGTTCCTGTCGGGCAAGGCGCTGCGGGCGCTGGTGCCCGTGCTGCTGGTGGTGGCTTTCCTCAGCAATCTGGCGCTCGCCTTCGCGGGCATTGCGCTGTACCAGCTGCTGCTTGCCGGCCAGGTCGCCTTCTATCTGCTGGCGGGCGTCGCCATGACGCATCGCGGCAATCTTCCCCGCGCGGCGCGTTTCGCGGCCTATTTCGTGGAAGGGCATGCGGCGGGGCTGGTGGGGGGGATGCGCCAGATCGCCGGGCGGGACAAGGGACGCTGGCATCGGGCCGGGGGAGCGCAGCCGTGACTTTCGACGAGGATTTCACCCATCCCATGGTGCGCCTGGGAAAGCGCGCGTTCGATATCGCCGTGGGCCTGGTCGCGACGGCGGTGCTCGCGCTGGTGTTCCTGCCGGTGGCGCTGGCGATAAAGCTCACCTCGCGCGGCCCGGTGCTCTATCGCCAGCTGCGCGTGGGCCAGGCGACGCCCACCCAAACGCGCCTGTTCTATCTCTACAAGTTCCGCACCATGTATGTGGATGCGGAAGCGCGCACCGGCGCGGTCTGGGCCACCGTCAACGATCCGCGCGTGACGCCGGTTGGCCGCTTCATGCGCAAGACCCGCATCGACGAGCTTCCGCAGGCGCTGAACGTGCTGAAGGGCGAGATGTCGATCGTCGGCCCGCGTCCCGAGCGCCCGGCCTTCTTCGCCAAGCTGGAAACCGAGATCCCCTTCTATACCGAGCGCACCTTCGGCCTGAAGCCGGGCATTACCGGCCTTGCCCAGGTGAACCAGGGCTATGACGCCTCCATCGAGGACGTGCGCTCCAAGGTGTCGTATGACCATGCCTATGCCATGCGGCTGCTGGACCCGCTGGACTGGTTCAAGACCGACCTCTGGATCATCCTGCGCACCGCCTCCACCATGGTGCTGGGCAAGGGCCAATAGGCCCGGCGCAACATAGCTTTTGATCTTGGCGCGTTCTGGGGGTAGAGGATCAGCCCGATTGTGAGCCCCATGAATTCCTCAGCGCCCCCTCCCGTTCTCGCCGACCTGCGCGCCGAGATCGACCGCATCGACGAGACCATGCACCGCCTCCTGATGGAGCGCGGCGAGATCATCGATCGCCTCGTCGCGGTGAAGCGCAGCCAGAGCGAGGGCTCGGCCTTCCGCCCGGCCCGCGAGGCCGCCATGATGCGCCGCCTCGTGGACCGGCACGCCGGCCTGCTGCCGCTCGATACCGTCGAGAGCATCTGGCGCGTCATCATCTCCACCTTCACCTATGTCCAGGCGCCCTATGCGGTGCATGCCGATCTTTCGGTGGGCGAGCCGCAGATGCGCGACAGCGCACGATTCCATTTCGGCTTCACGACCCCGTTCTTGACCCATATGGGGCCGCGCGGCGTGATTGAATCGGTGGTGGCGTCCAAGGGCGACCTCGGCCTGCTGCCGGCCTCCGCCCTCTCCGGCGGGGATGCCTGGTGGACCGCGCTCGAAGGCGACCACGCGCCGAAGATCATCGCGCGCCTGCCGTTCGTGGAGCGGGCGGACCATCCCGCCGGCTTGCCGGTGTTCGTGGTCTCCCATCCCATCAATGATGCCGCCGTGACCGAGGTGGAGACCTGGAGCCTGCACCTGTCGGGCTGGAACGCACGGGCCGCCGGCGCGCTGGGCGGGCAGGGCGACATGCTGGTCGCCGCCGATCGCGCACCCGGACAGGCCGCCGTGCTGCTGAGCGTGCCCGCCGGCACCCGCGATGCGGCCCTGGACGCCCTGCGGCAGGCCGGCGCTCAGGTCGGCTCCGTCCTCCCCGTGGGCAGCCACGCCGCCCCCTATCGTCTCGGCGCGGACGGCACCCGCCGTTCGTGACCTGTGGAGTTGAGTATGTCCACCCCCGTGCAAAGCCCCCGTCTTCCCGTCCGCCCCGAGCCGCGCCCCGGCGTGCTCGACATCCGCGCCTATGTGCCGGGCAAGAGCCATGCGCACGGCGTCGAGAAGGTGTTCAAGCTCTCGTCCAACGAGACGCCCGTGGGCCCGAGCCCGCAGGCGCTGAAGGCATTCGCGGAAGCCGGCGCGCATCTGCAGGATTATCCCGACGGCACCGCCGGCGTGCTGCGCCGGGCCATCGGCCACACCTTCGGCATTGATCCCGACCGCATCATCTGCGGCGCCGGCTCGGACGAAATCCTGTCCATGATCGCCAATGCCTTCATCGGGGCGGGCGACGAGGCGGTCTACAGCCAGTACGGCTTCCTGGTGTATCCCATCGCCACGCTGGCGGCGGGCGGGCGCCCGGTCGTGGCGCCGGAACGCGACCACACCGCGAGCGTGGACGCCATCCTCGCGGCGGTGACGCCGCGCACGAAGGTGGTGTTCCTGGCCAATCCCAACAATCCCACCGGCACCTATCTGCCGTTCGAGGAGGTGCGCCGCCTGCATGCCGGCCTGCCGGGCAATGTGCTGCTGGTGCTGGACGCCGCCTATGCGGAATATGTCCGCCGCAATGATTACGAGACCGGGCTTGAACTCGCGCTGACCGCCGAGAACGTCATCATGACCCGCACCTTCTCCAAGATCCACGGGCTCGCGGCCCTGCGGGTCGGCTGGGCGGTGGGGCCGGCGGCGGTGCTCGATGCCATGAACCGCATCCGCGGCCCGTTCAATATGAACACGCCGGCGCTGCTGGCTGGCGCTGCCGCGATCGCCGACACCGCCCATGTGGATCTCGCGGTGGCGCATAATGACCGCTGGCTGCCCTGGCTCACCAGCGAGATCGAGAAGCTCGGCCTGAAGGTGACGCCGTCGGTGGCCAATTTCGTGCTGATCCATTTCGACGAGACGGCGGGCCGCACCGCCCGCGACGCCGACGCTTTCTTGAGCGCGCGCGGGCTGATCCTGCGCTCGGTCGCGTCCTACGGCCTGCCGAACGCGCTGCGCATGACGGTCGGCACCGAGGAAGCCAACCGCCTGGCAGTGGAAGCGCTGGCCGCCTTCGTTTCGGGGACGGAGCGTTGAACGCGCCGCTCGTCGGCCGTCTCGCGGTCATCGGCGCGGGCCTGATCGGATCGTCGGTCGCCCGTGCTGCGCGCGAGAAGGGGCTGGCGGGGGAGGTCGTCGTGTTCGACGCCGACCCCGGTGTGCGCGAGCGCGTGCGCGCGCTCGGGTTCGCAGATGCGGTGCCGGAGAGCGTGGCCGAGGCGGTGCGCGGCGCCGATATCGTGATTGCCGCCGTGCCGGTGGGCGCCTCGGGCGCTGTGGCGGAGCAGGCCGGGCCGCATCTCAAGCCCGGCGCCATCCTCTCCGACGTCGGTTCGGTGAAGGGCGCGGTAGTGGAGGCCATGGCGCCGTTCGTGCCGGCGCATGCCCATCTCGTCCCCGCCCATCCGGTGGCGGGCACGGAATTTTCCGGCCCCGAGGCGGGGTTCGCCAGCCTGTTCGAGAACCGCTGGTGCATCGTCACCCCGCCCGAGGGCGCCGACCCGGCCGCGGTGGAGACGCTTTCGGCCCTCTGGCGCGGCTTCGGCTCCAACGTGGAGCATATGTCGGCGCAGCATCATGACCTGGTGCTGGCCATCACCAGCCACGTGCCGCATTTGATCGCCTATAACATCGTCGGCACGGCCGAGCATCTGGAGCAGACGCTGACCTCCGAGGTGATCAAATTCTCGGCCGGCGGGTTTCGCGACTTCACCCGCATCGCGGCGTCCGACCCGACCATGTGGCGCGACGTGTTCCTCTATAATCGCGAGGCGGTGCTGGAGATGCTCGCCCGCTTCAACGAGGACCTCATGTCGCTGCAGCGGGCGATCCGCTATGGCGATGGCGAGGCGCTGTTCCAGCACTTCACCCGCACCCGCGCGATCCGCAAATCGATCATCGACATTGGCCAGGAAACCGCCGCGCCGGATTTCGGCCGACGGGGCGGCGAGGGCGGCGCCGCTCAATAGAGCGGCGGAATGATCCCCACCGGGAATTTGCCGAGCTGGAGCACGCCTTCCTTCAGCAGCAGCGAGAAGGTGGCGCCCCGCCGCCCGGCGACGTCGCCGGGCTTTCCCGCGAGCGCCAGCGCGCCGACGATGGGCGCCATCTCCTGGGGAATGACGCCGGTGCGCGACAGATTCCGCGCCACCTCCTCGATGCCGGCAAAGCCCACGTTCACCGCGCCATTGAGGCGGCCGGCGGCATCGAGCGCGAGCGCGCCCGAGGCGCTCACGGCGGCCTTGGGGGTGGTGATGGCGAGCGTATCGAGCTTCAGGATGCCGCCCGCGGCGGCCCAGGCGCGCAGGCGATCGGTCACGGCCATGGGGCGGAAATCCTCGGCCGCGGTGACCGTGCCTTGCAGGTTCAGGTTCAGCGGGCCGGTGGCGCCGGCGGCGGCCAGCATGGCGCTTTCCCCACCCGTGATGGTGGCGGCATAATCGACGCCGTCGGGCACGGCGGTGGTCGCCGGGTTGCGGCGGGCGTGGATTTCCAGATGCGAGGCGGAAAGCACCGGCAGCGCATCGGCGCCGGGCGCGGGCACCCATTTCACGTCCGGCTGGTCCACCACCAGGGCGAAGCGCTGGGGCCGCCCGCTGGTGTCGCCGATGCCGCTCATCTGGAGCAAGGTCCAGTTCGCCTCATAGATGCGGCCGGTCTTGGGGTCTTCCACCCGCGCGGGGGAGGCGAACTCGGCGACGATATGGTTCGGCGCCCACACCTGTGCCACCGCATGGGCCTTGGCGGCGCTGATGCGCAGCGGGTCTCCGCCCTTCGTCTCCAAGGTCGGCGACTGGCACAGCAACTCGAAGCGGAAGGGGAAGCCGCCGAGGCTGCGTTCGCCGCAGTTCCAGACCCGGCCGAGGGTCTTTTCGCGCACGATCCAGGCGTCGATCTCCCGTTCGGCGCGGCTGGCGGCGTAAAACCACAGGCCGCACCAGCCGATGGCGAGGATCACCACGAGAGCGAACGGGACGGCGACGATCCAGCTCTTGCGGCGACGCGGCGCGGGCGAAGTATCGGTCATGGGCGTTCCTATGGGCGGTCCGGATGAAAATGCCTGAACGAAAGGCCGGAAATACGGCCTGCCGGAGCCTGCGGCGCGGCTGGCCCTTGCAGACGGTGAAAGACGCTGTTAGGCGACGATGAACGTTCCGTGTCAATGCCGGCCGGCGCCGCGATGATCTCCCCCGCACAAACGCCCCACGACCATTGGGTGTTCGCCTATGGTTCGCTGATGTGGAATCCCGGCTTCGCCTTCGCGGAGAAGGCGGAAGCGCGGCTGCTCGGCGCGCACCGGGCGCTGTGCGTCTATTCGTTCCATCATCGCGGCACGCCGGAACAGCCGGGCCTGGTGCTGGGGCTGGATCTCGGCGGATCCTGCCGGGGCATCGCCTATCGCATCGCACCTGAGGACTGGGCGCAGACCCACGCCTATCTCACCGCGCGCGAGCAGATTTCGGGCGTCTATCGCGAGCGCGTGCGGCGGGTGCAGATCCTCGACGGCGCGCGGCGGGATGTATCTGCGGTCGCCTATCTGGTGGACCGCAGCCATGCGCAATATGCCCGGCGGCTGGATCTGGAAGACCAGCTCCACCTGGTGCGGCGCGCGCATGGAAAATCCGGTCCGAACCGCGATTACGTGCTGTTCACGGTCCATGCGCTGGAGGCGATGGGCATCGCCGATGCCGGCCTGGCCTGGATCGCCCACCGGCTGAATGCGGGCCGCGACTGAACGGTGGTGCCGCCGTTCAGGCGGCCCGGCGGCTTTGGTTCGCGAACACGGGCGCCATGGAGGCGGGCGCGGGCAGGGCAAGGCATTCCTGTGGCGCCTGATGGGGCCGCAGGAAGCGGGCCAGGGTTTCCGGCACCTCCTCGCCGAAGACGTGCACGTGCACTTCCTCCGCCTTCATGCGCCGGGCGGCCCGCCGCGCCGGCTCTCCGGCCGGGCCCGCCCACATGGCGATCGGACCCACCGGCGTGCGCCGTGCGACGATGGCGAGCGCGTCCGGATAGTCCGGCACCGCGTCGGCGTCGTAGATGGAAAAGATGTGGCGTTGCCCGTCCGCGTCGCGCCAGAATCGATAGCGCGGGCCCAAAGGACCACCGCTCAGCCCGGAGAGCCGGCCGGCATCGAACAAGGGGATAAGGAGCGAATCAGTCGCGTTCATGAGAACGAAACTAGAACGGCCCGAATCCCCGATCAAGAGTTTTCCACAGGACCGAATTATGGGGATAAATCGTCGCCGGCGGCGGCCGCGCTGCGGTCGAGTTTCGGCGCGTTTGGGCCAAGCTCCTGCAATCCCTCTTCAAGCAGGCGATCGGACGCGGTTTCGATCACCTCTTGCATGCGCCTCAGGAACACCCCGCGCGGCAATCCGATGGGGATAACCGGCAGGATCTCCACCCGCACCGTGCCCGGGCGGCGGATGAATTGGTTGCGCGGCCAGAACAGGCCGGAATTGAGCGCGATCGGCAGGCAGGGCGCCTTCAGGGTGGTGTAGAGGTGCGCGACGCCGAACTTATAGGCCGGTGGCGCGCCAGGCGGGCGGCGCGTGCCTTCGGGAAAAATCAGGATCTGGCGGCCCTCGGCGATCTTTTCCATCGCCGCGTCGGTCATGCCCCGCAGCGCCGAGGATCCCGCGCTGCGGTCGATGGGGACCATCTCAGCCTTGGCCAGGAACCAGCCGAACAGCGGCATCGACATCAATTCGCGCTTCAGGATGAACACCGGGTCGGAGAACAAAGGCAGCAGGGCGATGGTCTCCCATGCCGACTGGTGCTTGGCGACCACCAGGAGGGGCCCTTCGGGAATATTCTCCCGGCCCGTGATCTCCACCTTCATGCCCACCACCACCCGCAGCAGCAACATGACGAGGCGCACCCACAGCATGATGAACCGGTCCCACAGCACGCGCCGGGGGAGAATGGCCATCAAGGGCAGCAGCAGGAGCATGACGAGAATTGTCGTGCTGTAGAACAGCACCTGAAACAGGATCGACCGCAGAACAATCACGCTTCGTCCCCTGGCCCCGTCGTGCGTGCCTTTCGGCGGATCAGCGATTGGCCGAAACCTGCGCGGGGGCGGGCGGCGGCGAATCGAGCGGCGCGACCGCCTGGGCCGGGCGGATCTTGGCCTGGGCCATCATGTACTTCAAATATTCCTTCACGAGGAGCTTCACCATCTGCGGATCGCTCCACCATCCCCGTTCGCTCATGCGGTCGCTCACGACGGGATAGGCGACCAGCTCCACATCGGGCAGGGCACGGCCGAGCTCGAACAAAGCGCGCGGCATATGCCAGGTGGAGGTGACCACCATGAGCGAGCGGAACCGCTTCGCCCGCGCCCATTCCGCCGCCTCGATGGCGTTGCCCCAGGTGTTCAGCGCCTTGTGGCCGAGATCGACGCAGCATTCCAGCAGCGCTTCGCTCACCGGTAGGGCGCGACGCAGGTCGCTGGGTGAGGTGCTGCGGTTGACGCCCGTGATCAGCAGCCGCTTGCCGTGCCCCTCGGCCAGCAATTGCACGCCGTCCGACACGCGCGACTGGCCGCCGGTCAGCACCACGATGGCGTCCACCGGCTTCAGCGCCACGGGCTCGCGGCCGGCGATGCGGGCGGTGAACAGGAAAAAGCCGCCCGCCAGCGCCAAGGTGGCGCTGCCGATCAGCAGGCCAATCGCGAGCAGCGCCATGCGGCGCCGCGAGCGCCGCCGCCTCCCGTGCGAAGCCGGGCAGATGCTGGAGTCTGGTGCTGCTTCAGAAGCCATCATGGGCGCAGCATGTCGATGGAATGCGGCGGGGGCGAGGAGAAATTTTGAGCCGCCTCACTGGATCGTCCTCAACGTCCGGTAAACGGTCATGCGCGAGGTCAGCGCGGTGACGCCGGCCACCAGCAACACCAGCACCGCGATGCCGGCAAATCCCAGCAGGCCGGGATACAGCCAGGTCAGGATCGAGGGGTTTTCCGGATCGCCGCCGAAGCCGAGGCGCGGCAGGCTGGCGATGGCCAGGAAGACCGCACAGGCGGACAGCCCGCCGAGCAGCCCGCCCTGGGCGCCGATCTTCAGGAAATGGCGCTGGAACTGGGCGGCGATGAAGCCGTCGCGGGCGCCGACGAAATGCAGCACCTCCACGATGGTGCGATTGGTCGCCACCGCCGCGCGGGTGGCGAACACCACCGACAGAACGGTGGCGATGGCCACCAGAACCAGAAGGCCGATGCCGGTCGCCATCACGCCTTCGGCCATGGAGCCGAGCCGCCGCGACCAGGAGCGGTGGTCGTCGAGGCTGGCGGTGGGAATTCTGTCCGTGAGCGTGCGGCGCAGGCGGGCGAGGTCCGGGGTCTGGCTCGGATCCAGCCGCAGCACGATGATGCGCGGCACCGGCAGATCGGAAAAATCGAGCCCGGTTCCAAGCCAGGGTTCCAGCAGCCGCCCGGTCTCGTCCTGGCTCAGCACATGGACTTCGGCGATGCCGGGGGTGCCCTGCGCGATGTCGGTGGCCGCCTTCACCTGCGCGTCCACTGCCGCCGGATCGCCGGCGCGGATCTGGATCGTCACCTCGCGCGCCACGTCCGAGCGCCACATGTCGGCGGTGGCCCGCACCGCCAGGACGGTGCCGAGCGTGAGGCTGGCGAGGAATGTCATGATCGCCACCACGGCCACCAGCGCCCGGCCCGCGACGGTGGCGCGCGGCACGATGGAGCCCTGGGCCTTGCGGCTCGCTTTCTTGCGCGGCGGGGCGGGAGGGGCTTTCGCCTCCTTCTCGGCGGTTGGGAGGCTATTCATAGACATAGAGCCGCCCGTCCGCGATCACGAGGCGCCGCGCGTCGAACTGGTCCATGAGCGCGATGTCGTGGGTGGCCAGCAGCACCGAGGTGCCGGATTTGTTCAATTCCACAAACAGGCGCAGCAGGCGGCGCGCCAAAGTGGGGTCCACATTGCCGGTGGGTTCGTCGGCCAGCAGGAATTCCGGCCGGCCGATCAGCGCACGGGCGATGGCGGCGCGCTGCTTCTCGCCGCCGGAGAGCACGGGCGGCAGAACGTTCATGCGATCGCCGAGGCCGACCCAGTGCATCAATTCCGTCACTTCGGCGCGGTAGCTGGTCTCCTCCTTGCCGAGCACCCGCAGCGGCAGGGCGACATTCTCATAGGTGGTGAGATGATCCAGCAGGCGGAAATCCTGGAACACGATGCCGATGCGCCGGCGCAGGACCGCCACTTCGTCGGGATCGAGCGAGGAGACGTCGCGGCCGAACAGGGTGATGAGCCCCCGCGTCGGCTTGAGCGAGAGGAACAGCAGGCGCATCAAAGTGGTCTTGCCGGCGCCCGACGGCCCGGTGAGGAACTGAAACGAATTGGGTTCGATGCCGAAGGTCACGTCCTTCAGCACTTCGGGACCCATGCCGTATCTCAGGCCGACATTCTCGAAGCGGACCAAAGCCCCCACCTTAAGCGAATCGGACGTCTTGCGCCCGCCAACCATAGACCGTGCCGGCGCGCGAGGCGAAAGGCCCTCACGTCCGGCGCGTGCAGGCCGAGTCTGGACGCTTGGCCGCGCCCGGTCCATGCTCGCACGAAATGAGAGGAACCATGTCGCTCCCTACGGTTAAAGTTCTGTTCGATGAGAACCGCATCGCCGCCCGCAATCGCGATCGCGGCGGACCTGCTGCGGGCGCTGCATGGCTCCGGCCTGACGCCGGAAATGGAATTCGTGCACCTCTCCTCCTACCGCGAGGCGACCGTCTCCTCCGGCCAGGTGCAGATTTTGCGCGACGTCGAAAGCGACGTGCGCGATCGCGACGTGCTGCTGGTGGACGATATTCTGGAATCCGGCCGCACCCTGGCGTTCGCCAAGGATCTGCTGGCCGCGCGCGGCGCCCGGCGGGTGCTGGTGTGCGTGCTGCTGGAAAAGCCGGGCAAAAGGGCGGTGCAGATCGAGGCGGATTTCGTCGGCTTCGAGTGCCCGGACCTGTTCGTGGTCGGCTACGGCATGGATGTCGCCCACGCGTTCCGCCAATTGCCGTTCATCGGCCATATCGAGGGGCTGGAGTGATCGCAGCGGCGGGAGGATCGCTCCCGTCCGCTGGTCCGCTGGTCCCGAACGTTCAGAAATTCTCCAGCAGACGCTCGATATAATCGAGTTCGAGCTGGGGCCGGTTGGTCTGCTCCAGGCGGCGGCGCAATTCCTCCAGCACCTGGCGGGCGCGCTGGACATCCACCTCCTCGGGCACCTTCACGGTATAATCGTCGCCATAATCCTGGCTGCGCAGGGGGCGACCCATGGGGTCGGTGCGCTGGGCGCCCTGGCCCGACGGGCCGCCGGGGCCCTGGCCGTTGGGATTGGACTGCTGGCCTTCCGCCATGGCCTGGGCGCCCTGGCGCAGGGCCTGGAGCGCGCGGCCCTGGGAATCCAGCGCGCCCTGGGCATTGCCTTCGCCCAGCGCGCGCTCGGCATCGCGCATGGCCTGCTCGGCGCGGCCGAAGGCGCGGCCCGCGCGCCCGGTCGCGCTCTCGCCGCCCTGGCCCTCGCCCGCCTGTCCCTGTCCTTGGCCCTGACCTTCCCCTTGTCCTTCTCCCTGGCCCTCGGCCTGATCCTGGCCTTGTCCCTGACCTTGGCCGCGCTGCTGCTGTTCCATGCGGCGCATCTCGTCGAGCATCTGGCCGAGGCGGCGGCGCAGGCCCTCCTGGCCTTCCTGGAGCGGGCCGAAGGCGCCGTTCTCGCCCTCCTGCCCCTGCTCACCCTCTTGTCCCTGCTGGCCTTGCTGTCCCTGGCCCTGCTGCTGGCGCTGCTTGTAGGTGCGGTCGCGCAGGCGCTGCTGCTCCTGGATCATATTGCCCAGCTCGCTCTGGCCCTGCTGCCCTTGCTGGCCGGCCTGGCGATTGCCGGGCTTGAGATTGTCCATCATGGCCTGGAGTTCATCGAGAAGCTGCTTGGCGGCATCCTTGGCGCCGCTGCGGGCGAGGTTCTCGATGCGGTCCAGCATGCGCTGGAGGTCCTGCGGGCGGATGACGCGGCTGTTCTGGTCGAGCGGGCGGGCGTCGGCATTGCCGTTGCGCTGCGCCTCCTCGGCGAGCTGGCGCATCATCTTTTCCATGGCGGAGCGCAGATCCTGCGTGAGGCGCTTGATTTCCTCATCGCTGGCGCCGCGCTCCAGGGCATCGCGCAGGGCCTGCTGGGCGGCGCGCAATTCCTTCTGGGCGGCGCTCAGATCGCCGTCCTCGATGGCAAGCGCCATCTCCCACAGATAATCCACCACGCCGCGCAAATCGTCGTCGTTGCGGGCATTGTGCAGGCGCCAATAGGCGCTGCGCAGGCCGAGATACTGCCCCGGCGGGATGCCGAACTGGTCCGGCGCGAGCGCCAGGGCGGACAGGATGTCCTGCACCTGCCGGCTCGCACCGGCATCCAGCGCGAGAAGTTGGCGTTCCTCGATCAGGGCGCGGGCGAGCGGCTTGGTGAAGGTGCGGGCGGGCAGGCGGAAGGTCTTGGTCTCGCTCTCGCCGGTGTTGCCGGCCTCGTCCACCACCTTCAGCGTCAGGCGCACCAAGGCGCCGGCCCAGGGATGGGCGACCAAGTCCTTCTGGGTCTGCGCCGCGCCGGTCTTGCTGCTGGCGCCCGGCAAGGCGAGGTCGAAATCGGGCGCATCCACCAGGGGCTTTGCGGCCACCGGGGCGGGCGCGCCGGGACGCGGGAAGAAGGGCGGGGGCGGCGGCGCGGCCTGGAACACGGCGCGCGCGGACTTGGGCCCGTAATCATCCTCGATGCGATAGGCGAGCATGAGCTGGTTGCGCTGGCCGCCCTGGGGCTCCTTGGCGAAGGCGATGGTCGGCTTGGTGTCCGGCACGGCCGAGAATTTCCACGTCACGCTGCGCCCGTCCGGCCCGGCCAGCGAAACCGTGCCCGCCTGGCTGATCTCGAACCGCCGTTCCGGTGCCGGGGCCGCCGGACCCTCGGGCGGACGCTGCGCGGCATCCTCCTGGGGCTTCAGTTCGGCGATGCCGCCTTCGGTCTTGAGGGCGGAGGCGTCGAGCCCCACGGCGCGCACCACCAGCACGCTGCCGGCGGGCACCGAAAGGGCGGCGGCCTGGTAGGTGGTGGGATCGTCCGAGCGCAGGCCCGGCAGAACCACCGGCGGACGGCCGGTATAGGCCGGCGGGTCCACCCAGGCATCCAGGCGATACGGTGTGCGGATGACGGCGCCGGACCAGTCGAACGCGCTGTCGACGCGGCTCCAGCGCTCGCCGCCGGCCAGGAAGAAGGTGGCGAACAGCGCCAGCACGGCCAGGGCACGGAACGCGCGGGGATCGCGGGCGGCAAGCCCCGGCGCCGGCAGGCCGGCCTTCAGATTGCGCGCCGCCGCCAGCGTCTTCGCAACATGGGCGCGCCACAAGGCGGCGCTGACGGGGTCGTCGGCGCGGGTGGCGAGGGCATCGGAAATCGTGGTGGCCGGGCGATGGGCGAGATGACTCTCGCGGTCGAGGCGGGAGAGCGCCTCTTCCCGGCGCGGCCAGCGCATGCGGACGAGGGGAAAGAGGCTGCCCAGGAAGGCGAGCACGAACAGCGCCACGCCGACCATGCGCGCGAGCGCCGGCATCGACAGCCACAGGCCGGCCCAGGATACGGCCAGGAACGCCGCGAGCACCACCAGGGCGGTGGCGATCACGGGCCATGCCTGCTCCCAGGCCAGCACCCTGCGGGCGCGCAGAACCGCGCGATCGAGGAACGCCGTCGCGTTGCCGTCCGCCTCGGGTCGCGCGGGTCCGCGCGGCTTCTTCACTTCCGGTGTCCCGCTCACGCGACCTCCGAACACCAGCCCCAAAGGAAAGAGCTTAGCACGGCTGATCGTCCTGGCCAGCGTGTGCGCTGCGGTGGGCGCTCACGTCTCGTTCAGATCGGCGCGCCTGACCGGCGGCGGTCAGGCGCGGTGCGCGGGCGCTTGGAGCGCGGCAACGATGTGGCGCACCGCCTGCGCCCGGCTGAGGAACGGGCCTTCCAGCGGCGCGCCCTCGGCGGAGACCACCCACCAACCGGCATGCGCCTGCGGCGCATGGCGAAAGCGCGGGTGGGAAAAGGCGGAGCCGCCGGCCGCCGGCTGCACGGGGCGGGGGTGCATGGCTCACATCCCCCAGTAATAAGGCGCGCGATAATAATCATGCACGCGGGTTTCATAATCGCGGTCCCAGGTCGGCTGATCTTCGACGCCATAGGTTGGGGCGCCTTCCATCTGCGTGCGGCTGAGATTCACCACGTAGCCACCCTGCGCGGGATCGTAATCCAGCGTCGACCACGGCAGCGGATGGTATTTCTCGCCGATCCCGAGGAAACCGCCGAACGACATCACCGCATAGGCCACCTGGCCCGAGCGCTTGTCGAGCACCAGATCGTGGATTGCGCCGAGATGTTCGCCCGCCGGATTGTAGACAGCGGTTCCGGAGACCTTATCGCCGGCAATCAGGGACGTGGTTTCATCGCGAATGTCCATGCTAAATCTCCTTGAAGATATTTCTACTTTATGAAACGTCGTGCGCCCCTCAATGTTCCGCTGGGACGCTGGGATGAATTGGCGCCGCACCTAAGAAAAACCCGGCGCGGTGGGCGCCGGGGCCTTCAGGTCAAGGCAAATAAAGGCGCTCAGTTGGCAAGCGCTCAGGCGACCCAATAGCCTTGCAGGCCATAATGGCCGTGCAGCCTCTGTTCGGCGGCGCGGCGATTATCGAAATCCTGTTCGTCGGGCCAGGGCGGGGCGTCCTTCAATTGGTCGATGGTCACGCCAGTCACGTAGCCCCCTTGCCGGGTGTCGTATTTCAGCGCGGCCCAGGGCAGGGGATGATGATCGCCGCCCAGGCCCAGCACGGCGCCGAAGGTGAGCACCGCATAGGCCACCCGGCCCGAGCGCTTGTCGAGCATCACATCGCTGATGAAGCCGATATGCTCGCCCTCGGTATTGTAGACGTCGGTGCCGCTCACCTTGCTGGTAGAGATCAGCGACGTGGTTTCTTCAACGGGCACCTGGCGGGTATCCATGGGGCTCTCCTTTGTGGATATCTTCCCTAGAGCCGGATCTGCCCGTATTGCATCGCCTTTAGCGATGCAATACGGGCAGTGAATCCGCCTCTATTCCATAAGTTAGAGGGCGATTCACCGCCCATATGGAACCACCTGGTGGTTCCATATGGGCGGATCGCACTCTAAGGAACACCCGAGCCGGCGGCGCGGTTCCGCATCACGCGATGCGCGACACGTGGTTGTCGAAGCGCGGGCCGCCGGTATGGCGGGCGAGAATGCGCGGTTCGCGCGCTTCCACCGCGATCAGGATCACCTCGCCATAGCCGCTGGTGGCAAGGAAACGCCCCGCTTCGGCGGTGGGCGCAAGGCCGCAGCCGTCCGGGAACGGCACGAAGCCGAGATAGCGCCCCGTGCGCTCCCAGAACGCCACCCGCCCGCCGCGCGGGCTCGCCGCGGCCGCGATCCGTCCCGAGGCGTCGAGCGCCACCGAGCCGATATAGCCACGCAGGCCCATCCACGCTTCGTCCGGCGCCTCGTAGGCGGCGAGGCCGCGCGTTTCGTCGATGGCGAACAGCAGCGGCTTGCTGGACGGCACCAGCGAGATTTCCTGCGCCGCGATCACCGCCCCCGCCCCATCGCGCGCCAGATGGCGCAGGGAGAGCGAGGCGAGATCGCCGCCGGGCGCGAACACGGCGCGCGCGCTGCCGTCCGGGCCGAGGAGCGCGAGATTGGCGCCGGTTTCCTCGCAGCCCACGGCGGCCGGCGTGCCGGGCTCCACGCCGCCATTGGCGATGATCAGGCTGTCGCCCATGTGCAGCATGTCGTGCGGACCGGGGCCGCGGGTGGGCCATTCCGCCACGATGTCGAAGCGTCCCGCGATGCTGCGCAGGGCCAGCGTGCCCTGGTCGCTCGCGGGGTCGATCTCCACCGTGAGGAAGCCTGTGCCGTCGGGCGTGAAGCGGCCGTGGCCGGAGAATACGCGGTCCCCGCCGGGGGCGAAGCGCGCCACTTCCGTGCCGGCCGCGCGGTCGAGCACCAGGGCCACCTTGCCGGGGCGCCGGCCCACCGCCACCGCGAGCGGGCCATGGGCGGCGGGCTCGATGGCGTGCAGGCGGGTGGGGCTCAGGGCAAGCGGATCGGCCTCGAAGGCGCGGTCGAGGGCGAGCGGCGCGAACCCGCCCTCCACCTGCCCGGTGGCGAGCCACCCCTGAGCCAGCGATGCGGCGAGCGTGCGCTCCTGCGCATGGGACATTTCATGGGCGCGGGCCAGGTCCAGGCGGGAGGCGGCGGCGAGGGCGCCGGCGCCCAGCAGCAGGGTACGGCGGGAGATCATGGCTCAATCCCCGTCCAGCGCATTGAAGCCGAGCGGCACGCCGAGCTTTGCCGCGAGCGGGTCCACCACCGCCTTCTGGGCCGCTTTCACCTCGGCGACGGCGGTTTCCAGCAGCTTGCGGCGCTTGGGATCCGCGGCGGCGGCGCCGAGGTCGGCGGGCAGCGCATCCACCGCCTTCTGCGCGGCGGCGAAGCGGGCGAGCACCTGGCCTTTCGCCGGCTCCTGAAGGTCGGCGGCAAGCTGGGTGCCGAGCGCATTGGCGCTCGTCACCATCTGCTGGAGAATCGCGGCCTCGCGGCCCGAGCGGCGGCCCTCGCCGGACTGGGGCTTGGCCTCCTCCAGCGATTTGCCGAGGACGGCGATGAGGCCGAGGTCCACCACGCGCTGATAGGCGCCGGCGAGATCGGTGAGGATCAGGCTCGGCACCTGGGCGGGATCGGGCAGGAACACCTTGTCGCCTTTTCCGCTCTTCACTTCCGCTAGCAGGCCGGCAGTTTCGCTGCCCCAGCCGGTGCGGATCTCCTTGGCGATGGTCGCGAGATTGAGCGCGATGGCCGCGCCCAGCTGGCACCGCCGGGCGGCCTGCGGCCCGCTGACCAGATCCTGCGCCGCATTGGGCTCGAACAGCACGCGCTCCAGCGCCGGCAGGCCCTGCACGGCGGCGCTCATGCGCGGGAAGCGGTCCGCCTGGAGGCGTGCGTCGTCGGGGTCCGCCAGCAGTTCGGGGATCGAGCGGGAGACCGCGTTGCGCTTGTCGGGGAACATGTTGAAGCGATCCGCCCGCAGCGCCAGGATCACCGGGCCGAAGGTGACGAAACTCACCTGCGCCCAGGCATCGCCGGCGGCGCGAAAATCGCGCGTGAGGGTCGCGACCCCCTCGGCGGTGGGCTTGGCGCAGAAGGCGCGCCAATCCTCATCCTGCCGGGCGGTGGCGGCGGCGAGCGCGTCATAGCGCGGCAGCAGCCAGGTTTCGATCACCGGTACCGCGTCGGGCGCCGCGCGGGCGGGCAGGCTGGCGGCGAGCGTCACGCCAAGCACGACACCAAGCACGACCGTGCCGGACACGAGCGCGCCAGACAGGAGCGCACGGAGACGGGACGGCGGGGAAATTCGGGGCATGGCGCACCTTCGGGCAAGGATTTCGGCGGAGGGTCCCGTCCCGGATCAGCGGGAATTAGAGACCGGAAACATAGCGGATCAGCGCATCGCGGTCGCGGGCGGGCAGCTTGCCATAGCGTGCGAGGGCGCTTGCGGCCTCCCCGCCATGCCAAGCGAGCGCGGCCTTCACGTCGCCCGCGCGCCCGTCGTGCAGCAGTCCGGTCCCGCGCGCCAGCGCCTGCGAAATCCCGGCCAGCGGCGCGGTGCGCCATTCCCGCCCGGCGGCGGCGGGCGTGTCGAGCCCGTCATCGAGGCCGGGGCCGAGATCGTGCAGCAGCACGTCGGTGAACAGGGCCGCCGTGCCGCCGCCCTCCAGCGGCAGGGAAGGCCGGTGGCAGGCGGCGCAGCCGGTGGCGGCGAACAGGCGGGCGCCGGCCGCATCGGCGCGCGCATCGGGCACGGGAAGGTCCGCCACATAGGCCACGAGCGCGGTGAACAAAGCGGGCGAAATCTCGCTCTCGCCCTCCTGCGTGGCGCCGTGGGGGGCGTTGCGGCAGAGCATTTGCGCCGGCGTGCAATCGCCCCACGGCTCCGGCAGCAGCGGCGTGGAGAGGCCGAGATCCAGGTGGAACGCTTCGGTGATCTGGCCTGCGAGGTTCGGCTGGGCGGCCTTCCAGCCGAACCGGCCGAGGGTCTCGCGCCCATCGGCGCCGACCAGGCGATGGGCGCGGCCGCGTACGCCGTCGCCGTCGCGATCCTGGGGATCTTCCAGCGCCAAAATTGCGGCCCGCGGCACCCGTTCCAGCAGCCCGCGTCCACGCAGGTCGGGCGCGACGCGCAGGCGCGGCACCGTGTCGGGCGCGAGGGGGCCATAGGCGCGTGCGCTCAGCACCGGCGCCCGCGTGGTGCGGCCGGCGCTATCCTTGGCCTCGCGGATGCGCACGATCGCTTCGGCGTCGAGCCCCTGTACCGCTTCGGTCTGGAGGCGGGCGCCATAGATCGGGTCGGGCGCGCCGCCCGGCCGCGCGAGCGCCACCACCAGCCCATGGCCGAGCGGCGCGCCATCGGCGCCGATGCGCGCCGTGCCGCGCCCGTCCTTGGGATGGCAGGCGCTGCACGACCGGGCATCGAACAGCGGGCCGAGCCCGTCATTGCCGCGCGTGGAAGAGGGGGCCGGCACCCAGGGCCGGTCGAACACGGCTTTTCCCACCGCGATGTCGAGCCCGTCGGCAAGGCTCGCGCCGGCGCCGAGCAGGCAGAGCGCGGCCGCGAGCAGGAGCCGCGCCGGCGCCCGTCCCATCAGGCGATGCTCACATAGCCCATCATCCCCGTCTCCATATGGTCGAGGATGTGGCAATGGAGCACCCAGTTTCCCGGCGCCGCGACGAAGGCGAGCACCGGCATGGGCTTGGTGCCGCCGGTGGGCCAGGAATTCTGGCTGATGGCCCAGAAGGTGCGCGGGCCGGTGCAATATTGGTCCACCAGCGCCTTGGCGAGCGGATCGTCCGGCGGCAGGCCGTCGAGCACGTTGGCGGCATCGTCGGTGGCCTGCTGGAGGCTCAGCGAGAGCCGTTCCGCCTTGCGTAGGTCCGCCTTTGGCACGTTCGGCGCCGGCAGGGCGATGGGCTTGAACGGGCGCTTGCGGAACGAGGAGGCCGTGGCCTCAATGCGCGCGAGCAGGAAGGGTTCCCCGCCGGTGCGATAGTCGAAGATCGAGACGCTCTGCCCCTCGGCGGGCATGCGCACATGCAGGTCGAGGCGCTGGGAGGAGCCGAGGTCGCAGGTGTCGAAATCCGCGGGCGGCACGGCGTGGCCGTCATAGGCGATGATATAGCCCTCGGCCTCGGCGGTGCCGACTTGCACGGTGCGGGTGGAATCCAGGTTGAGGATGCGCAGGCGCAAGTCCGCATGGGCGGGCGCCGACAGCCGCGCCGGGCCGACCCCGTTGACGCCGCGCACGGTGCCGAAAGTGCCGGCCTTGGAGGCGCCCTCCTCGGTGAGGAAGGGCAGGAAGCTGCCGTCCGGCGCCAGCCGCCAATCCTTGATGACCAGGATATGCTCGGCCTGGAAGGGGAGCTTCTCCTCCTCTTCGACGATCAGCACCCCGGCGAGTCCACGCCCCACCTGTCCGGTCTCGTCGCAATGGGGATGGAAGAAATAGGTGCCGGCGTCCGGCAATGGCACCTCATAGGTGAATTGCCCGCCGTTCGCGGGGATCAGATCCTGCGTAAGGCCCGGGACGCCATCCTGCGCGTTCGGCAGGCGGATGCCGTGCCAATGCACGGTGGTGCCGACCGGCAGGCGGTTGTCCACGGCCACCTTCAGCCGTGTGCCGCGCCGGGCGCGCACGATGGGGAAGATCGTGTCGTTGAAGAGATAGAGATCCTGCGCCTGCGTGCCCGGCCCGAGCAGCGTGCGCGGGCTGATGCGCGGCGTCAAAGCGAGCGGCTGGATCGGCGCGCGCGGGTCGGTGGCCGCCGCGGCCTGCCCGAGGCGCTGCGGCAGGAACCCGGTGAGGGCGCCCGCCGCAAGGCCGGTTATAAGGGTGCGCCGCGTGACCATTTCGCTCAGTTGGTTTTCACCTTGGACGGCGCGTCGAGGCTCTGGGACCCCTCCACCTTGATCTTCACGCCGAGGGCGGCGACCGCCTGTTCCAGTGCGCGGGTCTGGGCCACCAGGGCGTCGATGCCGGCCTGGACGCGGGCATTGCCCTCGGTATTCCCCTCGCCGATCATCTGGTCATAGGATTCCTTGCCGCTGTCGGCGGTGTCCTTGATTGCGCGCAGGGCGGCGAGCGCGGCGTCCATGCGGCTCTTCACCGCCTCGGCGACCTTCGGGTCCTTGGCGGCCACGAGGTCGGCCACCGAGGGACCCTGCACCGCGCTGCCGTCGAGCCGGGTGTAGCGGCCGGTATAGATCGCGGCCATCCCCACCTCGTCGTAATAATGGGAATTGTGGGTGTTGTCGGAGAAGCAGTCATGCTCCTCCTCGGGATCGTGCAGGATCAGGCCGAGCTTCATGCGCTCGCCCGCCAGTTCGCCATAGGAGAGCGAGCCGAGGCCGGTGAGGATGATTCCGAGGCCGGCCTTTTCGGACTTCTTCAGCACGAAGGCGCGCGCCTTGCCCTTGGCGCCCCAGTCCGCAACCATCTCCTGCAGATCGGTGACCAGCAGATCGGTCGCGGCCTTCAGATAAGCGGCGCGGCGGTCGCAATTGCCGTTGGTGCAATTCTTCAGGTCATAGTCGGTGGCCGGGCGATTGCCGGCGCCGGCCTTGGTGCCGTTGAGATCCTGGCCCCACAGCAGGAATTCGATGGCGTGATAGCCGGTGGTGACATTGGCTTCCACGCCCGCCGCCTCGGCCAGCGAGGCGATGAGCTTGGGAGTGATCGCCGAGGTGTCCACCATCTTCTTGCCGACCCGGATCTTCTTGTTGGCGATGATGTTCGCCTTGTAGAGCGGGTTCTCGTCCGACGTGTCGCCATAGGACGGCGCCACATAGTCGATCAGGCCCTCGTCGAGCGGCCAGGCGTTCACCTTGCCTTCCCAGGCATCCACCACCGGATTGCCGAAGCGGAAGCCCTCGGTCTGCTGGTAGGGCGCGCGGGCGGCCTTCCAGGCGTCGCGCGCGGTGGCCAGGGTCGCGTCGGTGGGGGCGGCGAGGAAGGCGTTCACCGCGCCCTGCAGCGTCTTCGCCGCGATCAGGCTGTCGCCATACATGGCCTCGGCCAAATTGGCGTAAGTGACGAGGACGTCCTTGACCTTGGGTGCCGACGCGGTATCCGCTTTCGCGGTAGTAATTGCGGACAGAGCCGCGCATCCTAAGGCAAATATGAAAGTCTTGGCGCGTATCACAGCAAATGCTCCCGCGTCGTCCGGCAGAAATCACCGGGCCACCCCGCATCAGCCATAACCGAGGGGGAGGTATCCCGCAAGTTGAGCGTAGAAAATTGGAATGACTACAGTCTGGATGCTTGTATGCCGAATCCCGGACACGGGGGAAGGCGTCAGGCGCGGCGGCGCAGGATTTTCAGGCGCCCCAACAGCTCGGCCACCGCCTCCGGCGGCAGGACGGCGATTTCCTTGGCCAGCAGATTGGCGAGCTCGGTCGCCTCCGGGGTGAGGCCGGCGGTGTCCACGGTGACGCGGGGGTGGGAGACCTCGGCGAGCCGCTGGAGGTCCTCCGCCTCGTCCCAGATCACGTTGAAATAAGCGATCACCCGCTGCACCAGCGGCCAGGTGGGCCGTCCGCGCTTGCCGTTCTCCAGCGCCGAGAGATAGGTCGGCGTCACGCCCACGGCATGGGCCATCTGGCTGAGGGTTACGCCCTTGCGGGCGCGCAATTCGCGCACCCGGCGCCCGAACGGGGTCATGCGGCGTCGCTCATGGCAGCGGCTCGCGTGCGCCGCGCCGCCGGCGGATGCGGATATAGAGCGCGCCGTCGCCGCCATGGCGCCGCGCCGCGCTCTCGAAACCCACCACATACGGCCGCATGGTCGCATCGGACAGCCATTGCGGCACCGCCCGGCGCAAGATGCCGCGCTCGGGCGTGCCGGTCATGAACACGGTTTCCGGATCGCCCTTGCCGGTGATCACCAGCACCAAAGCATGGCCGGCCGCCTGCGCCTGCATCACGAACAGCAGCAATTGCCTGTGCGCGACGGCCTGGGTGAGGCCATGTAAGTCGAGCCGCGCATCCACCTCGCCGCCCCGCGTCAGGCGGCGCCGCACCTTGGGATCCAGCACCGAGAGCGGCGGCGGGGCAGGCGCCTCCAGCGCGCGGCGTGCGGCGGCGCTGCCGGTGGGCTTGAGGATGCGCGCCTTGGATCCGGGTGGTTTGGGAACGGGCGCCGCCGCCTCGCTCGCGGGGATCTCGGGCACCGGTGGCACCGGCGCGGCGATCGGGGGCGGCGGCGGGGCGAGGGGGCGCGGGGCGGCGCGCAGCGGGGCGACCGAGCGCACCACATGCTGCCACAGCTCCCGCTCTTCCGCGTTCAGCAGCCGCCTGCGACCCCGCCGGCTCATGGCGCTTTCGCCTGCACCGGCTGGAGGCGCGGCACCAGCAGGGTGAACGCGCCGGGATGGCGGATGCGCCCGGCGACCGCCGCCGCCGCGTCCCCGGCGCCGAAGAATAGATCCGCCCGTGCCGGCCCGACGATGGCGGAGCCGGTATCCTGCGCGATCATCAGCCGGCGGAAGGGATCGGCGCTGGCCGTGTGCGCCAGCGGCAGGGCGGCGTCGATGAAGATGGGCGTGCCATAGGCATGCAGCGCGCGGTCGACGGCGAGGGAGCGGCCGGCCGTCAGCGGCACACCCTGGGCGCCGAGCGCTCCCGCGTCGGCGGCAAGCGGCACCGCCCGGAAGAAGACGAACGAGCGGTTTTCCCGCATCAGCTCCGCGCCGGCCTGCGGGTTCTGCTCGATAAAGGCCCGGATGGCGGCCATGGACATGGCCTCGCGCGGGACCTGGCCGCGCTGGATCAGCAGCCGGCCCACGGGCGTGTAGGGATAGCCGTTATGGCCATCGTAATTGAGCCGCAGCGCTGTGCCGTCCGGCAGGCGGATGCGCGCGGAGCCCTGGATCTGCATGAAGAACAGGTCCACGGGATGGGCGATATAGGCAATTTCCAGCCCGCGTCCTGCCAGCGCGCCGTCCTCGATCTGCGCGCGGTCGTAATACGGCACGAACACATCGCCGGCGCGGCGCACCGCGCCGCCCTTGTTGCTGCCCTCCGGCCCGGTGGGAATGAGATCCGCCGGCCGGCCGTAGATCGGAACCTTGAAATCGTCCGTCGGGGTGCGCGAACCGTCCAGCTCGGGTTCGTAATAGCCGGTGAGAAAGCCGGGCGGGTTCTTTTCCGGGACGATCGTATAGGGGCGGAAATTGGCTTCGAAGAACAGCCGCGCCACACCCGCCGAGACGGTTTCTGGCGCGAGCGTGCGCACCAGGCGGCGGGCATTGTCGCAGGTGACGCGCAGCCCCGGCACCAGCGCGGCATTGTCGGGCGGGCCGACCTCCGCCGGGCGGGCGCGCAGCGCGCCGCAACTGGCGAGGAAGGTGGAGAAGGCCGCGCTTTGGTCGTCCTGCGCCCAGCCGGGCAGGGTGGCATAGGCCGCGCTCTCCAGCCGCGCGCCGGCGATTTCGGGACGAGCAACGGGCGCGACCAGTCCGGCGAGGTTGTTCGCCGTCGCCGGCGTGGCGCCGAGCCATGCCGCCAGGATGAGACCTGAGAGCGCATCGCGCTTTCTGGAGAGAAAAGCGCCCGCGGCGGCATTTTGCTGTGGATTGCGGCGCGCCCTCGATCCTGGAACGCCCGGCGACTCTCCGCTCGGGAGAGCGGAGGCGCGGTGCGGCGGAGCGGGCGATGGGCGCGCGGGCGCCATGGATGGGCCTTACTGCGCCGCTTCGGTGGCGACCAGCTTCCAATTGGGGTCGCGGGTGCCGAGGTCGCGCGCGAAGGTCCACACATCGGTCACGTCGGACACGCTGTCCGGGCTGCCGTCCGCCACCGATCCATCCTTGGCGCGGGTCACGGAAATCAGCTTGGAGACGAAGCGCACCGTGACCTGGGCCGTGCGGCCGCGCACATTGGCGTCCAGTAAATCGGCGGTCTCGATGGAGACGAAGCGCGATTCCATGGTCTCGCCCCGGCTTTCGCGGTCGGCGATGGCAGCGATGAAGCCGTCATAGACGTCCTTGGCCAGGAGATCCTTGAGCTGACGCCGGTCGCCGTTCGCGAACGCAAGCACGATCAATTCATAGGCGCCCTTGGCGCCGGAGAGGAATTGCTTCGCGTCGAAATCCGGCTCGATGGCGACGATCTGGTCGAGCGCCTGGGCCACCGGCGACCCTTCCGTCGTCACGCCCTGCCAGCGGAAGCCGGGCGGGGTATCGTCGTTCACCGGCGCGCGGGCGGGCAGATCGCTGTTGCGCTCCGGCAGGGTCACCACATTGTCGGCTGGCGCCGGTGGCGGGCGCGTGGCATCGCGCGAATAGGGGTCATAGGGCGGCCGCTCCTTGCCGGTGCGCTGGCCGAGCACCGAGCGCAGGCGGAAGAAGATGAAGACCGCGAGGGCCAGGAAGATGATCGTGTAAATGTCGAGCACTGCGCTTCGCCATGCCTCCGGCCGCGCGGACAAGCCGCCACTGCCTCTGTTGCCGCCGCTTGAGACCCCTCGCCATCCCCAAGGACGCCAAGCGACCCCACCCCTGGGACACGTCCGATCCTCGGTTCAGATGGATATCCTAACCGGCCGCATTCCGAAACCCGCCTGATCGGCCAATACCCGCCCCCCGCGCGGGCGAACGGCCGACCTTCCCCTCTATATGTACGTGGTCCGGGCTCCGCCGCCACCCCCCGGAGCGGCGTGGACCGAGAATAACCTTAGGGCAGGGTTCGCCGGAACACCACATGCGCCACCGCGCCGCATGCTCCGTTGACCGCTGCCGATGGGTCACATAAGCTGTTTCAAACGATTAAAAGAATTTGCCGCCACCACCCAAAGGTCACGCCAATCAAGGCCGGGGGAGGCGACAAAGGGGCCGCAAGGGCCTCACAACGGGAGGAACGCATGAAACGATTGCTCGTCGCCGGGCTCAGCCTCGCCATGTCCGCATTGCTGCCGCTGGGCGCCGCGAAGGCGGCCTATCCCGAACGGCCCATCACGCTGATCGTGCCCTGGGGCGCGGGCGGCGGCACGGATGCGGTGGCGCGGATCATCGGCTCGCTGATGGAACGCGACCTCGGCCAGCCGGTGGCTGTGGTGAACCGCACCGGCGGCCAAGGCGTGGTGGGCCATCAGGCGATCGCGGACGCGGCGCCGGACGGCTACACCATCGGCCTGCTGACGGTGGAAATCGCCATGATGCACTGGGCCGGCCTCACCAAGCTCGACCCCTCCTCCTATACCCCGATCGCCCTCGTGAACGAGGATGCCGCCGGCCTCCAGGTGCGCGCCGACGCGCCCTACAAGACCGCGCAGGAGGTTATCGACGACGTCAAGAAGAACCCCGGCAAGTTCAAGGCGTCCGGGACTGGGCAGGGCGGCATCTGGCATCTGGCCCTGGCGGGCATGCTGTCCTCGCTGAAGGTGGACCCGGCGAGCGTGCCCTGGGTGCCGAGCGCGGGCGCCGCTCCCGGATTGCAGGACCTGATGGCCGGCGGCGTGCAGATCGTCACCTGTTCGCTGCCCGAGGCGCGCTCGCTGATCGACGCCGGGCGGGTCAAGAGCCTCGCCATCATGGGCAAGGAGCGCTCCAAGCTGATGCCCAACATCCCGACCCTGAAGGAAGCCACCGGCAGCGACTGGACCATCGGCGCCTGGCGCGGGATCGCCGGGCCGAAGGGCCTGCCGAAGGAGGTGTCCGACAAGCTCATCGCCTCGGTGAAGAAGGCGTACGAAAGCAAGGAATACCAGGAATTCCTGACCAATCGCGGCTTTGGCGGAAAATGGGCGGAAGGGCCGGCGTTCGGCACCTTCATGACGCAGAGCGACGCCGCCCTGGGCGCGGTGATGAAAGAAGTCGGGCTGGCGAAATAGCGTCCTCCTGAGCGGCGAGGCCCTTTCTCCCCCTCTCCTCCCCCTCACCCCGACCCTCTCCCCGGCGGGGAGAGGGGGCAGTTCCCGCGCTTAGGGGTGGGGCTGCGCGATTCACCTTTCCCCGGCGGGAGAGGGGGGGGGGCGGCTCCCGTATCCGCGCCGGCCGTGACGCCGGATTCACCTCTCCCCACTGGGGAGAGGTCGGCCGCGCAGCGGGCGGGTGAGGGGCGCCGGCCTTGCCGGAGTGGCGATCCCCGATCCCCGGAGTCCGGGCCGGAGTGCCGGGAGTCCCCGCGGGGGACATTCCCACCCATTTTCATGTGCACCCAAGGACTGCACCATGCGCGTCAATGATTTGATCCTCGCCATCGCCGTGATGATCGGGGCTGCGGCGCTGGCCGCCGCGGCCTCCACCCTGCCGCCCATTCCGGGCCAGAAGTTCGGCGCCGACGTCTTTCCCATGGCCATATCCGGCGGCCTGTTCCTGTGCGGCCTCGTGCTGGCGGTGCAGAGCCTGCGGGCCGGCGCGGGGCCCGCGCTGATGCTCGGCTGGGCGCGGGAGACGCCCGCTTTGCTGCGTGCTGGCGGCGCGCTGGCGGCGGTGGCGCTCTATATGGTGCTGGCGCCGCTGACCGGCTTCATCATCGCCGCCACCCTGATGCTGCTGGCCCTGTTCCTGATGCTGAAGGTGCGGCCGCTCGCGGCGGTGCCGGCGGCGCTGATCGCGACGCTGTGCGTCTATTATTCCTTCGCCCACGGCCTGCGCGTTCCGCTGCCGCGCGGCCTCATCGAGGGCATGCTGTGATGGGCGCCATCGAAGCCGGCATCGGCCTCGTGCTGCATTGGCACGTCATCCTCACGATCTTCATTGCGGCGGCCTTCGGGTTGGTGGTGGGGGCAATCCCCGGCCTCACCGCCACCATGGCCATTGCGATCCTGGTTCCCATCACCTTCTTCATGGACCCGATCTCGGCGGTGGGCGCCATGATCTCCTGCTCGGCCATGGCGATCTTCGCCGGCGACATTCCGAGCACGCTGATGCGCATGCCCGGAACGCCCGCCTCCGCCGCCTATACCGACGAATGCTATGCCATGACCCGCAAGGGGCAGGCGGAGGTGGCGCTGGGCGCGAACGTGCTGTTCTCCGCCATAGGCGGCCTGTTCGGCACCGCGGTGCTGATCGTCTCCGCGCCGCTGCTGGCGGAGGTGGCGCTGGGCTTTTCCTCGTTCGAATATTTCTGGCTGGCGCTGCTCGGGCTCACCTGCGCCATCTTCATCGGCTCGGGATCGCCGGTGAAGGGGCTGATCTCGCTGTTCCTCGGCCTGTTCGTGGCGTGCATCGGGCTCGACAATCCCGCCGGCATCCCGCGCTTCACCGGGAGGTCAAGCAGACCTCGCTTGGCAATCCGCTGCGCGGGTGGGGCGCGCTGATCGTCAAATACTGGCCGCAGCAGATCCGCGGCAACATCACCGGCACCGCCATCGGCATCCTGCCCGGCGCGGGGGCGGACATCGCGGCCTGGGTTTCCTATGCCATGAGCCGGAAATTCTCCAAGACCCCGGAGAAATTCGGCACCGGGCACGTGGAAGGCATCATCGAGAGCACCTCGTCCAACAATGCCGCGCTCGCCGGGGCCTGGGTGCCGGCGCTGGTGTTCGGCATTCCCGGCGACAGCATCACCGCCATCGTCATCGGCGTGCTGTATCTGAAGGGCCTCAATCCCGGCCCGACGCTGTTCCTGAACAATCCCGAATCCATCTATGCGGTGTTCTTCATCTTCATCATCGCCAACCTCGCCATGATCCCGCTCGGGCTCGCGGCGCTGAAGGCGGGCACGGCGCTGCTCAAGGTGCCGCGCCGCATCCTGATGCCGGTGATCCTGCTGTTCTGCGTGGTCGGCGCGTTCGCGGTGAACAATTCGATCTATGGCGTCATCCTCATGCTGGTGTTCGGCGTGCTGGGCTTCTTCATGGAGGAACATGACGTGCCGATCGCGCCCTGCGTGCTCGGCATCGTGCTTGGCAAGATGCTGGAGGAAAGCTTCGTCACCTCCATGATCAAGGCCGACGGCGACCTGCTGGGCTTTTTCTACCGGCCGATCTCGGCGGGGCTGGGCATCGTCACCCTGGCGGTGCTGCTGCTGCCTCTATGGGGCGTGCTGCGCCGGCGGCTCAGGACGCCGCGTGCCGCCTGAGGGCGCGCCCTCAGGCCCGGAGGGCGGCTTTGCGGCCGCCCTTTACGGCCGTCCTGCCAGCCTCTTGCCTTGATTAGACCGGAAAGGCCGCCCAATTCTAGGCATTGTGCCCCTTCCTGACATGGATGCCTGATGCCCGCGACGCTCCTTCTTGCCGATATCGGCGGCACCTCCACGCGCATCGCGCGCGCCGACCGGGACGGCACCTTGTTCGACCTGCGGGTGGAGGCGAACGATTCCTATGCCAGCCTGGAAGACCTGTTCGGCGTCTATCTGTCCAATATCGGCGGGCCGCGCCCGCGCGCCGGGGTGTTTGCGGTGGCCGGTCCCGTGGATGGCGACGAGGTGAAGATGACCAACCGGGCCTGGCATTTCTCCCGCCCGGAGCTTGCCCGCACGCTCGGCCTCGACGCGCTGACCGTGCTGAACGATTTCGCCGCCTTGGCCCATGGAGTGGTCGGCCTCGGGCCGCAGAACCTCGTGACCGTGGGCACCGGCAAGGCGGTGGAGGGCGCGCCGATGCTGGTGTGCGGTCCCGGCACCGGGCTCGGCACCGCGCTCGTGCTGCCGCGCGCCGACAGCTTTGAGGTGCTGCCGGGGGAGGGCGGCCACGTGCGCTTCGGCGCCGTCACCTCCGAGGAAGCGCGGGTGCTCGCCCATCTGGTGCAGGATCTCGGCCCGGTGAGCGTCGAGCATGTGCTGTCCGGAGCCGGGCTGGTGCGGCTGCACCGCATCCTGAGCGGGGAGGTCGCGACCTCCCATTCGATCATCACCGCCGCGCTCTCGGGCCAGCGCAACGAGCGTGAGACCTGCCATGTATTCCTGCGCCTGCTGGGCCGGGTGGTGGGGGATTTCGCCTTGCTCACCCTGGCGCGGGGCGGCGTGTTCATTTCCGGCGGGGTCGGGGCGGCGATGGCGCAATTGTTCGCCGAATCCCCGTTCCGGGCGGCGTTCGAGGATCATCCGCCCTACCAGGCCCGGCTCGCCGCCATCCCTGTGCGGGTGGTGGTGCATCCCACACCCGGCCTGGTCGGCGCGGCGGAAGTCGGCCGGCGCCTGCTGGCCGCCCTCGAACCCGCCTGAGGGCAGCCGACGCGGCTTAAGCGCGGCCCGCCATCTGACGCCAGCGCAGGAATTCATGCACGGTGGGCGACTGCTCGCGCCGCCGGTAGATCATATACACATCCGCCACCAGCGCCGGGGCGATGGGCACGAACACCACGTCGTCGCTGGTGAAGGCGGCGGTGGACGCCGGCACCAGCGACACCCCGAATCCCGCGGCGATCAGGCTCGGGATGGATTGGGAATCCACCACCTGCTGGGAGATGCGCGGCAGAAACCCCGCATCCACGCAGCAGCGCTGGAGATAGCGGGCGAATTCCGAGGAATCGGGATGCAGCATCACATGCTCGTCCGCGCTCAATTCGGCGAGGCCGACATGGGGCCGCCCGACCAGGCGATGGCCCCGCGGCAGGATCACCGAAATGGCTTCCTGCCACGCCAGCGTGCTCGCCAGTTCCGCGCTGTCGGCCACCGAGCGGTTGAAGCTGATGTCCGTGCGCAGCTCCAGCACCGCCTTCACCTGGAGCGCCGGAGCCTGCTCGAAGATGACCGTGCGCACGTCCGGGGCGTGGCGGCGATAGGCGGAGAGCCATTGGGCAAGGCCGCCGCGCAGGATGGTGCCGGTCGCGCCGATGGCAATGGTGCCGCTGCGACCGGCGCCGATGGCCTTCACGTGCAGGCGCGTGCGTGCCGCCTGCTCCAGCAAGGCGCGGGCCTGCGCCTCCAGCTCCTGCCCGGCGGCGGTCAGCTCCACCCGCCGGCTGGTGCGGGTGAACAGCTTTGTGTCCAGCTCGGCCTCTAATTGGGCGATCTGTTGGGAGAGCGGGGGCTGGGAGATGTTCAGCCGCGCCGCCGCGCGCGTGAAGGACAGCTCCTCGGCCACCGCGAGGAAATAGCGAAGCTGGCGCAGATCCATATTCAAAACATATCGATTAAGTCCAACGATATATTGGACCTATGTCTGCTGCGGCGCAACACTGTCCTCAATAACCGGGCCATCTGGGTACGCTCAGGCTGAAGCACCGGTGGGGAACAATCGCAAAACAGGAACTTCCAGATGACACGGGTGAAAAGCTTCCGGCTCGGGTGCGCCGTCGCGGCGCTTGTGGGTGTGTTCGCGGCGGGCGCCCTGCGCCCCGCTTCGGCCGATACTTTGGCCGATATCGAAAAGGCCAAGGTCATCAAGATCGCCGTGCCGCAGGATTTCGCGCCGTTCGGCTCGGCCGGGCTCGATCTGAAGCCGGTGGGCTATGACATCGACATGGCCAATTACATCGGCGCGCAGCTGGGCGTGAAGGTCGAGATCGTGCCGGTGACCAGCGCCAACCGCATCGCCTATCTCCAGACCAAGAAGGTGGACCTCGTCATCTCCAGCCTCGGCAAGAATCCCGAGCGCGAGAAGGTGATTGATTTCTCGGTGCCCTATGCGCCCTTCTTCTCCGGCGTCTATGGCCTGAAGGGCGAAAGCTCGGCCAAGTTCGACGATCTCGCCGGCAAGACGGTGGGCGCGACGCGCGGCTCCATCGAGGAGCAGGAATTGACCAAGAGCGCCCCGGCTTCCGCCACCTTGAAGCGCTACGAGGACAATAACGCCACCATCTCCGCCTTCATCTCCGGCCAGGTGGACCTGATCGCCACCGGCAATACGGTCGCTGCCGCGATCGCCGAGAAGAGCCCGGCCCGCAAGCCGGAGCTGAAGTTCATCATCAAGAACAGCCCCTGCTATGTCGGCTTGAACAAGGATGAGCCAGCCCTGCTCGCCAAGGTGAACGACATCATCACCAAGGCCAAGGCCGACGGCACGCTCGCCAAATTCTCCGAAAAATGGCTGAAGGCGCCGCTGCCGGCCGAGTTCTGATCCCACCGCATCCTCAATAGACAGCGGGGGCGGTCGCATGACCTATCAGATGAGCTTCGGCGACCTGCTGCCCTATTGGGACGTGCTGGCGCGCGGATTGCTCTATACCATCATCCTCACGGTCGTTTCGACCGTCACCGGCCTCGCCGTGGGAACGGCGGGCGCCTGGGCCCGGAGCTTCGGGCCGAAATGGGCGGGTTACGCCGTCGGCGCCTATGTGGAGCTGATCCGCAACACGCCCTTCATCGTGCAGCTGTTCTTCGTGTTCTTCGGCCTGCCGGCGATCGGCGTGAAGATGACGGAATCAGAGGCCGCATTCCTGGCCATGGTGATCAATCTCGGCGCCTATTCCACCGAGATCATCCGCGCCGGCATCCAGGCGGTGCCGAAGGGCCATCTGGAGGCGGCGGCCTCGCTCGCCATGAGCCGCCTGGAGACGTTCCGCTACGTGGTGCTGAAACAGGCCTTCATGAAGGTCTATCCGGCGCTCTCCTCGCAGATCGTCATCGTCATGCTGGGATCGGCGGTGGTTTCGCAGATTTCGGCGGAAGACCTGACTTACGCGGCGAATTTCGTCCAGTCGCGGAACTTCCGTGCCTTCGAAGTCTATCTCGTCGCCGCTCTTCTCTACTTGCTGCTGGCCATCGCCATGCGCGCGCTTTTGCGTGGCATCGGCCGGGCCCTGTTTCCGAAGGCGTGAGCCATGATCGAATTCTCCTTCGCGATCATCCTTGAAAACCTGCTGCTGGCGACGCGCTGGACCATCCTCCTGTCGCTCATCGCCTTCGTCAGCGGCGGCCTGGTGGGACTGCTGGTCCTGTTCGGCCGCGTCTCCAAGCACGAAGTGCTGCGCCTTCTCACGGCGGGGTACATCGAATTCTTCCAGGGCACGCCGCTCTTGATGCAACTCTTCCTGCTGTTCTTCGGCATCGCCTTGTTCGGCGTCGAGGTCAGCCCCTGGGTTGCCGCCTGGCTGGCGCTGACCTTCTGGACCAGCGCGTTCTTGTCGGAGATCTGGCGCGGCTGCGTGGAATCGGTGCCGCGCGGCCAGTGGGAGGCCTCCGGCACGCTCGCCATGACCTATCTGGAGCAGATGCGCTACGTCATCCTGCCCCAGGCCATGCGCATCGCGGTCGCGCCCACGGTCGGCTTCTCGGTGCAGGTCATCAAGGGCACCGCGCTCGCCTCGATCATCGGCTTTGTCGAACTGACCAAGGCCGGGACCATGCTCAACAACGCCACCTTCCGCCCGTTCCTCGTCTATTCGCTGGTGGCGCTGATCTATTTCTGCCTCTGCTTCCCTCTGTCCTGGTGTTCCAAGCGCCTGGAGGCTCGTCTCAATGTCGCTCGTTGATATCCAAGATGTCCGCAAGAGCTTCGGCCCGCTCGAAGTCCTGAAGGGCGTATCCATCGAGATCGGCCGCGGCGATGTCGCGGCGATCATCGGCCGCTCAGGCAGCGGCAAGAGCACGCTGCTGCGCTGCATCAACGGACTGGAGGAGTTTCAGTCCGGTGCCATCAGTGTGGACGGCATGATGGTGGGCAAGACCGACCTGCGCACGCTGCGCCGCCATGTCGGCATGGTGTTCCAGCAATTCAACCTGTTTCCCCATCTCACGGCGGGCGAGAACGTGATGCTGGCGCCCACCGTGGTGGCGAAGCTCCAGAAGGGCGAGGCGCGTGATCGGGCGGCAGCCTTGCTGGAAAAGGTCGGCCTCGCCGGCAAGTTCGATGCCTATCCAAGCCAGCTTTCGGGCGGCCAGCAGCAGCGCGTCGCTATCGCGCGGGCGCTCGCCATGGAGCCGACCGTCCTGCTGTGCGACGAGATCACCTCCGCCCTCGACCCCGAGCTGGTGAACGAGGTGCTGCGCGTGGTGGAGCAACTCGCCAGCGAGGGCATGACGCTGATCCTCGTCACCCACGAGATGCGCTTTGCCCGCGACGTCGGCACCAAGCTCATCTTCATGCACCAGGGCCGCGTCCATGAGGAGGGCGCGCCGAAGACGCTGTTCGCGCATCCGCAGACGCCGGAACTCGCGCAATTCGTCACCGGCGCGCATTGAAGATCATGCGTTTGCAGAGGTTCACAGACCAAGAGGCCGCACTCATGGAGCCTGCGCACGAGGCGCTGCCCGAAGCGTTGCCGCAAGCCATGGCGACCCGCATCGTCGCGCGGATCGACGAGCTCGCCGCCATCTCGCAGGATGAAGGCGCGATCACCCGCGTGTGCTTCTCGCCCGAGCACCGGCGCGCCGCCGATTTGATCCTCGGCTGGATGCGGGAGGCCGGCATGACCGCTCGCATGGACGAGATCGGCAATGTGGTCGGCCGCTATGAGGGCACGCGCGAAGGATTGCCCTGCCTGATGGTGGGCTCGCATTACGACACCGTGCGCGATGCGGGTCGCTGGGATGGGCCGCTCGGCCTCCTCACCGCCATCGAATGCGTCGCGCGCATCGCACAGGCGGGGAAGCGCCTGCCCTATGCACTGGAGGTGATCGGCTTCGCGGACGAGGAGGGCGTGCGCTTTTCTTCCACGCTGCTCGGCAGCCGCGCGGTCGCCGGGACGTTCGATGAGGGCGTGCTGGAGACCCGCGACGCCGCGGGCGTGAAGGCGCGCGACGCCATCGCGGCGTTCGGGCTCGATCCCGCCCGCATCCGCCGCGCCGCCCGCCGCCGCGCCGATGTCCTTGCCTATCTGGAACTGCATATCGAGCAGGGTCCCGTGCTGGAGACGCAGGATCTGCCGGTGGGCGTCGTCACCGCCATCAGCGGCGCGAGCCGGTTCGCGGTGGATCTTACCGGCATGGCCGGCCACGCCGGCACCGTGCCCATGGGCCTGCGCCGCGATGCGCTGGCCGGCGCCGCCGAATGCATCCTCGCCATCGAGGCTCTGTGCCGCGAAGCCGGCGCGGGCGTGGTGGGAACGGTGGGCCAGATCCAGGCCGCGCCGGGCGCCACGAACGTCATTCCCGGCGACGTGCGCTTCACCATCGACCTGCGTGCCGCCACCGATGCCCAGCGGCGCGCCACCGTCTCCGCTGTGGTGGAGGCGATCGACGAAATCGCCGCGCGGCGTCAGCTGAAGGCGCGCATCGCCAAGACCCACGACAATTCAACGGCGCAATGTGCGCCCTGGCTGTGCACGCAGCTCGGCGACGCTATCGCGGCGTCGGGCTACCGCGTCCACGAGTTGCCGAGCGGGGCCGGGCACGATGGGATGGCGATGATCGATATCACCGACATCGCCATGTTGTTCGTGCGCTGCCGCGGCGGCGTGAGCCATCATCCGAGCGAGCATGTGGAGGTGGGCGACGTCGCCGCCGGCGCCAAGGTGCTGCTGCACGCCATGGAACACTTCACCCCAAGGCCGTCATGACCGAAGATTTCAAGACCGCAATTGCCGAAAGCCTCGCCGCCCGCAAGCAGGCCGAGATCGCCTTTCTGGCCGAGCTGGTGCGCATGCCCTCCGACAATCCGCCGGGCGATTGCGCCCCCCATGCGGAATTGGCCGCGCGGCTGCTGGAGGATCTCGGCTTCGTCGTCGAGCGCCATGCGGTGCCCGAGGCGAGCGTCCGTGACGGCGGCATGATCAGCGTCACCAATCTCGTGGTGCGCGAGCGCTTCGGGGAGGGCCCCACCATCGCGCTGAACGCCCATGGCGACGTGGTGCCGCCCGGCCTCGGCTGGACGTTCGATCCTTACGGGGCGGAGATCGCCGACGGCTTCATGTATGGGCGCGGGGTCGCGGTCTCGAAGTCGGATTTCGCCACCTATGCCTTCGCCCTGCTCGCCTTGCGCGATGCCGCGCGGGCCGGTGCGCGGTTCGCGGGAACGGTGGAACTGCACTTCACCTATGACGAGGAGATGGGCGGCCTGCTCGGCCCCGGCTGGCTGCTGGCGCAGGGCATTTCGAAGCCGGATTATGCGGTCTCCGCCGGTTTTTCCTATGACATCGTCACCGCCCACAATGGGTGTTTGCACCTGGAGGCGGAGATTCTCGGCCGCTCCGCCCATGCCGCCATGCCGGAAACCGGCGCCGACGCGCTGGAGGCGGCGACCGGCGTGCTGGCCGCGCTCTATCGCCTGCGGCACCAATTGCGCGAACAGGTCTCGCCCTTGCCCGGCATCGGCGCGCCGGGGCTGACGGTGGGGCTGATTTCCGGCGGCATCAACACCAATGTGGTGCCGGACAAGGTAACGCTGCGCATCGACCGCCGCATCACTCCGCAGGAGGACGCGGCGCCGGCCGAGGCCGATCTGCGGGCGCTGATCGAACGCGAAGCCTCGCGCTTCCCCGGCATCTCCTGCCAGTTCCGCCGCCTCTTGCTGGCGGAACCCTTCGTGCCGATGCCGGGCCAAGACCGGCTGGTGGCGGCGATCCAGCGCGCGGCGGCGGGCGTGATGGACCAGCCGGTGGGAACGAAGGGCGTGCCGATCTATACCGATGCGCGGCTCTACTCGGCGGCGGGCATTCCCACCGTGCTCTATGGCGCCGGCCCGCGCACCCTGCTGGAGGCGAACGGCCATCGCGCCGACGAGAAGCTGTCGCTCGCCGATCTGGACCGGGCGACCCATGTCGTCGCCCTGGCCCTGGGGGACCTGCTCGCCGCGCAATGAGCGCATGGCCCCGCCGTTGCCGGCGCGGGGATCCAGCTTTAGCGCCGATAGTCGGTGAGGAAGCTCGCCAGGCTCTTCGCATCCAGCGGCGGGCTGAGCAGATAGCCCTGGATCTCATCGCAGCGCAATTTGCTCAGCAGGTCCATCTGCTGGCGGGTCTCCACCCCTTCGGCGATCACCTTCAGCCCGAGAGAATGGGCGAGCGAGATGATGGCGTCCACGATCATCATGGTATCGCGCCGGGGCGTCATGCCGGAGATGAAGGAGCGGTCGATCTTGAGCGCGGAGACCGGGAGCTGCGCCAGATATCCCAGTGAGGAATGGCCGGTGCCGAAATCGTCGATTGCCACCTGAACGTCGCGCGCCCGCAATTGCTGGAGCTGCGCCACCGTGCGCTCGATATCCTCCATGGCGGCGCTTTCCGTCAGCTCGATCTCGAGCCAGGGCGCGGGCCAGCCGGAGGCGGGCGGGGGGGCCATCTTGTCGAGGATGGCGAGCACCTCTTCGACGAAATTCGGCTCGCGCATCTGCACCGCCGACACGTTCACCGCCACCGGAAGATAGGGCAGCCCCGCCGAGATCCAGGAGGATTGGTCCTCCATGGCGCGGCGGATCACCCACAGGCCGACATCCACGATCATGCCGTTTTCTTCCAGCAGCGGCACGAAGTGGCTCGGCTGCACCATCGTGTGCTCGCTGTCCTGCCAGCGCAGCAAGGCTTCCAGGCCGATGATGTTGCCGGTGGAGATTTCCAGCTTCGGTTGATAATGGAGCTGGAACTCGTCGCCTGAGATGGCCTGGGAAAGGCGCATTTCCACCTGCATGCGACGGGCCATCTCCTGGTGCATGCGCGGCTCGAAGAAGGAGATGCGGGCGCCCGAATTGCGCACCCGGCGCAAGGCGGTCTCCGCATTGGCCAGCAGGGCGTCGGCGTCGTCCGCATCATCGGGATAGATGGCGACGCCGACCTGGATGGTCAGGGTGACTTCGTGCGCGCCCACCTTGAACGGCCTGGAGAAGGCTTCGTCCAGCGAATGGTCTATGCGCAAGGTCGGCTCGCTCGCGGTGGTCCTGTTGGGCAGGAAGCTCGCGAACAGATTGCCGGAGATACGCGATACCCGGTCCGGAAAACGCGAGGCCGCCTTCAGCCGGTGCGCCACCTGGCGCAGCACGTCGTCGCCGGCGGCGCGGCCTAGCGTGGTGTTGATCGAGACGAAATTGCGCAGTTTGCCCACCACGATCAGAAGCTGCTCTCCTTCCTCGTGGGCATTGTGTATCGCCTGGCGCAGGCGTTCGAGGAACAGGGCGCGGTTGGGCAGGCCCGTGAGGCCGTCATATTGGTTCAGCTGCGTCAGCCGCTTCTGGGTCGAGAGATGGGTCAGTGCGAACGAGATGTCCGCCACCAATTGCGTGAGCAGGAGCATTTCCTCGGCCGTGAAGAAGCCGCAGGCGCGCGCCCGGAGTACCAGCACCGCAACCAGCCGCGGGCCTTCCGCCAAGGGCAGCGCGACGCAGGAGGCCTTGCCCCCCAGCGCATCATTGTCGATGGCGGGGGCGGCGGTGGCGATTGCCGTGGCGATCAGTTGGACGGTATCAATCGACGCGAGGCCCGGAGCATCGCTGTCGCCGGGCGGCGCTGGCGGCTCGCCCTCCGCACAGGCGGCGACCCGGTGCACCCGCGGCCCGCCGTCCGTCGCTCCGCCGTCCAGCAGGATCACTTCGGCCTTGGCGAACTCGCCTTCCTCCACCGCGATCTGGCACGCGCCCTCCAGCAAAGCGGCGCGATCGCCCACGCGGACGATCAGGGAATTGATGCCGCTGAGCACCGCCCGGATGCGGGAGAGCCGCAGCAGCCGCAGCTCCTGCCCGCGCCGGTCGATGAACTGGCCCACCTGGCTGCCCATGGCCGTGAACAGGGCGCCGAGCCCCGGATCGGAGGCGTGCGGCGCAGCGCCGAAGAAGCCGAGCACGCCGATCACCTTGCCGCCCGTGACGACGGGAAACGCCAGCGCCGCATTCATGCCGAGGGAGCGCAGATCGCTCGCGCGACGGCACATCAGGTCGAGATTGGTCTCGTCGAGCCAGACCGGGGCGCCGCTCTCCCAGGCTCGGCCCAGGAGGCCCGAGCCCTTGGGAAAGTCGAACCGGCGAGTTTGGGCGAGAAAATCGGCGGCGACCGCGCTGCTGGCGTGCCAGGTGGCGACATGGCGCAGGTGAGCCGCATCGGCATCCACCTCCCAGAGCTCGCCCAGCTGGAAACCGGCCAGGGCGCAGATGGTGCGCAGGATTTCCGGGGCGGCCTGATCAATGGTGGAGGTCTCCGCCAGGACGCCGGCGAGGGCATATTGGGTCTCCAGCCGCCATTGCGCCGCCGCGCGCTCCGCGACCTCCCGCTCAAGCTGGCTGGAGCGGTCCGCCAGCTCGCTGAACAGGCAGTGATTCTCAAAAATGCGCCCGACATAGGACGCAAAAATGGAGAGCAGGCGCTCGTCGTCTGGCGAGAACCCGTTTCGCCCGATCTTGTTCGAGGCGCAGACCCAGCCGAACGCGCGGGTGGCCGAGCGCACCGGCACGAACAGCAGCGAGCGCACCCGGGGGAAGGCCAACGGCAGGCCGAGATTGGCCGCGTCCGTGGGTTCACCGAGATGGCGCGCCACGCCATTGATGCCGATCGGGATGGGCTGCGGCCCGTTCTGCAGGAGTTGGCTTTCCACCTCGGCGATCAGATCCTCTGGCAGTCCGCTCGCCGCCGCATAGCCGGCCCCCGGATGGTCCGGTTCCCACAGCCCGACGACCGCGTGGCGGGCGGCGACGAGATCGCGGGTCCAGCGGCAGAACACCCGCGCGATCTGCAAGGGCTCCCGCTCGGCCGCGATCTGGAGGCTCATTTCGATCAGCGCCATCAGGCGGCTGGTGGTCCATTCCAGCTCCTCCGTGGCCTGCACCAGCTTGTCGGAGACCAGCCGCAGGTGTTTGCGGTCGAAGCTCGGATGTTCGTGCGGTTCGGACGGAACGATCGTGCGCTTGCGGGTCAGCGCGTCATTGACCACTTCCAGGATGAGCGCGGGGTCGGCCGGCTTGGTGAGCACATATTGAACGCCGCACGCCTGGGCGAGGGTGAGCGCCTCGCGCTCGTTGTAGTGGGCGGTATAGAAGATGACCGGCACATCGGCGAGCCCGCCCGCCTGCCGCAGAGCGCGCACCAATTCGTAGCCGTCGCCCGACGGCATCAGGATGTCGGAGATGACGAGATCGGGAAATTCGGCGTGGGCGATGGCCAATGCGGCCGTGCCGTCGGAGGCCTCGATCAGCCGGTGATCGCCGTATCCGAGCAGCGTGACCAGAAATTCGCGGTTGATCGCATGGTCATCGACGATGAGGATGGTCGCCATGTCATGGGCCCGATCGTGGGGGCGCCAGGTGACGGGCGATCTGGTGCGCGAAGATTTCCGGGTCTATCGGCTTGGACAGATAATCGTCGAACCCCGCGGCAATGATGTTTTCGCGATCGCCCGACATGGCCGATGCGGTCACCGCCACGACCGGGATCGCGGAAAGGGCGGGGTCCCGCTTGATCGCGGCGACGATCTCGAAGCCGTTCATGCCCGGCAATTGCACGTCGCTGATAACGAGGTCAGGCCGCTGCGTGCGCGCCAGCTCGAGCCCCGTGCGCCCGTCGCCGGTTTCGATCACCTCATAGCCCGTGCATCTGAGAATGTAGGTCATGAGCTCGCGGCTGGTGGGGTGGTCCTCGATGACCAGGATCTTGGTCATGAAACCGACCCCGCCGGCAAGATGAGTGTAAAGGTCGAGCCTTTGCCATATTCGCTCTCCAGCGCGATGCGCCCTCCCAGATGTTCCGCCAGCCGGCGGCTGATGTGCAGGCCTAGGCCGCTGCCCTCGCGCGGCCCGGTTTCGGATTCGAAGCGCGCGAAGGCGTCGAATATGGTCGGCATATGCTCGGCGCGGATGCCAAGGCCGGTGTCGGCCACGATGAATTGCACCTCATCCGCCGCGCCGTCCCGCGCCGGGCGGAGCCCGACATGGATGCTGCCGTGGTCGCAGAATTTCACCGCATTGGCGCACAGATTGGTGAGGATCTGCGTCAGGGCGCGGCGGTCGGTGCGGGCGATCAGGTTCGCCTCGGGCATGTCGAGGCTGAAGCGCAGCCCCTTCTGCTCGACCTGGTGCTGCAGCGCGCCGAACACGCCGCGCAGCACCTCCTGGCATACCACCGGCTCCATGCGCAGTTCGAACTTGTCGGCCTCGATGCGGGCAAGGTCCAGCAGATCGTTGATCAGCGACAGCAGGTGGCGCCCGCTGCTCTGGACGGTCTTCAGCTGGCGCTCCTGATCGTCGTTGAGCGGACCGGGCAGGCGCATCAGCAAGGTGCCCGTAAAGCCGATGACGGCATTTAGCGGCGTGCGCAATTCATGGCTCATGGTGGCCAGAAAACGATCCTTGGCTTGCATGGCGCTGGCGAGCTGTTCGTTCTTCTCCCGTAGCGCCGCTTCGAAGCGCTTGCGCTCGGTGGCGTCGCGGATGGCGCTGAGCACCAGCGTGCCTTCCGGCGTCTGGAGTGGGCTCAAGCTGATGTCGACCGGGAATTCCGAGCCGTCGGCACGCCGTCCATGCAGTTCGAGCCCTACGCCCATGGCGCGGACGCGGGGCTGCGCCACATAGCCCGCGCGGTGATGCAGGTGGGCGGCGCGCAGGCGTTCCGGCAGCAGGCGTTCCACCGGCTCGCCGATCAGACTGCCCGCCGCATAGCCGAACAGCGCCTCGGCCTGGCTGTTGATGAGCACGATGCGACCGGTTGCGTTGAGCACGACGATCGCGTCCGGCATCAGCTCGAACAGGTCGCGGAAGCGGGTTTCCAGCAGCTTGGCGTCGCGCTGCACCCGCAATTGCGTCACGTCCTTCTCGCCCAGCACGATCAGCGGGGCGCCGCCCCCGTTGGTGTGGGTGATGCGTTTGGCGGTGACGTCCACATACATCAGCACCCCGTCCTTGCGCCGGCGCAGGGCCTCATAGGTGCTGGGGCCGCAGGCCGGCAGATGGTTGAGCGGGTCGGCGGCCCCGTTGGGCGCGTCGCTAGGCAGGACCAGTTCGCGCAGCCGTCCGCCGATCGCCTCGCGCCGGGGATAGCCATAGAGCCGCTCGGCACCGCGATTCCACACCAGGACACGATGCTCGGCGTCGATGGCGATCACCGCGTCGGGTGCCTCTTCGAGGATCAAGGCATCGTAGCCGCGGTCGCTGTCCATCGTGCGAGGTTCTCCGTTCAGGAGCGTATACGATCCGAAGTTTGCACGCAGCTGAATTGACACGCCTTTTCCAAAGGCCATGTCATACGAGCTCCTTCAGCGAGGATCGATCTTGAGTATAATTGTGTCGCACAACTTACGATAGGTGTCGCGGGCGGAAATCACTTCCATCTTACTGGGAATATGAATTGCGATTTGTGTGCGATCGCGAAAGAAACGTCTGCGCCATGGGAATGTCGCGGCGCGCGCGGCCGAGAGACGCATGCAGGCCCGGCGAAAGGCCGCCGGGCTGTGGAGCGCGCGCCGACCGGTCCAGTTCGGTCCGATCGGTCTGAGATCAGCGCAGCGCGCGGGCGATTAGCCGGCCGAGCCGGGCGGAGAAGGCGCGCGGATCGCTCGGGCGTTCGCCATCGGCGATCTGCGCCTCGTCGAGCAGCAGGCGCGCGGCGTCCTCACGGAAGGCGGCCTCGTCCTCGCCCAATTCCGCCAGCTTGAGCACCAGATCGTGTCGGGGATTGATTTCGAGCACCGGCTTGGCCCCGGCGCCAGCGCGCCCGGCACTGGCCAGCAGCTTTTCCAATTGCCGGTCCATCCCCGTGTCGGCGGCGACCAGGCACACCGGGCTTTCCGTGAGACGGTCGGACGCACGCACGTCCGAGACCGCTTCGTCCAGGGCCGTCTTGAGATAGGCGATGAAGGCGGAAACCGCTTCGCTCGCTTCGGCGGCGGGCTGGTCCGCACCCTCAAGCAGCGGGATCAGCTTCAGGTCCGCCGAGCCCTGGGTGACGGACTTGAACGGCTTGCCCTCGTAATCGAGGCCTGCCGTTACCCAGAAGCTGTCCACCTGATCCGGCAGCAGTAGCACCTCGATGCCGCGAGCGCGGAACCCTTCGAGCTGCGGGGAGGCGGCGATGCGCTCCAGGTCGGTGCCGGTGGCGTAATAGATCGCGGTTTGGTTTTCCTTCAGGGCCGCGACATAATCCTTCAGCGCGCGCCACGCGCCACCGGAGGCCGAGGTCTTGAAGCGGGCGAGGTTCAAAAGCGCGCTGCGGCGCTCGTAATCCTCATAGAGCCCTTCCTTCAGCACCGGGCCGAAATTCTCCCAGATGCCCGCATAAGCGTCGGCATCGTTCGCCGCGAGCTTCTCCAGTTCGCTGAGGATGCGGTTGGAGACGCCCTTCTTGATGGCCGCGAGGATCGGGCTTTCCTGGATCATCTCGCGCGACATGTTCAGCGGCAGGTCGGCGGAATCCACCAGCCCGCGCACGAAGCGCAGGTAGCGCGGCAGCAGTTCGGCCTCGTCGGTGATGAACACCCGCTTCACGTAGAGCTTCATGCGCCCGTGGCGGTCGGGGTCGAACAAATCGAAGGGCTTGGCGCCCGGCACGAAGGCGAGCACGGCATATTCGTGCCGCCCTTCCGCGCGATAGTGCAGGGTCAGCGCCGGATCGTCGAACTGGCCGGCGACGCTGCGGTAGAAATCGGCGTATTCCTCTTCGCTCACCTCGGACCTGGGCTTGGTCCAGAGCGCCGCGCCGTCGGCGATTTCGGAGGGCTCCTCCTCGCCGGAGCCGAGCAGCACGATCGGCACCGGCACATGGCCGGACTGTGCCTTGACGATGCGCTCCAGATTGTAGCGCTCGCAATAGGCAAGGGCGTCTTCCATCAGGTGCAGCACCACGCGGGTGCCGCGCGCGGGGGCTTCGGCCAGATCGACCGGGGCGATGGTGTAGGTGCCCTTGCCGTCGGAGGACCAGAGCGAAGCCTGTTCGGTGCCGGCACGACGCGAGATCACGTCCACTTTTTCCGCCACCATGAAGGCGGAATAGAAGCCGACGCCGAACTGGCCGATGAGCTGGGTGCCCTCCCCGCCCGCATTGGCGGCGATGCGGTCCATGAACGCCTTGGTGCCCGAGCGCGCGATGGTGCCCAGCGCTTCCGCCATGTCGATCGCGCTCATGCCGATGCCATTGTCCTCGATGACGAGGCGGCGGGCCTCCGCATCGGGATGCAGGGTGATGCGCAGCTTCGGGTCGTCGCCGAGAAGGGCGGGGTCGCTGATCGCCTCGTAGCGCAGCTTTTCGCAGGCATCGGCGGCATTGGAGATCAGCTCGCGCAGGAACACGTCCTTGTCCGAATAGACCGCGTGCACCATCAGATGCAGCAGCTTGGCCACATCGGCCTCGAAGGCGTGGGTCTCGGGGGCGGGGGCGCGTGGGGCGGCGCTCTCGGTGGCGGCGCTCTCGTTGGTCATGGCGGCAGCTCTCCGGTTGAAGCGACGACCAGATGGCGGATGCCCCCGCCGATTTCAAGGGGCGGCAGGTCGGAGGGGCGCGCGGGCGCCCTGCCGAGGGTCGCCCGTGTCGTCACGGCGCCGGCTGATTTTGCGGGATGCCCGCTTGATCGGGCAGGCAGCCGAGGCCCGCAAGGGTCTCGCGCACCGCGGTGACGAGCGGCGTATGGGGTTCCGCACCGAGAACCGCGACGAGGCGCGCATTGTTCATGCGCAGCGGCACCCGCCAGAGATAGCGCATCTCGCCCATCTCCCGGAATGTGGTCACGAACGGCGCGGCGAGCGTGACCAGCCACCAGGGAAAGGGCCGGGCCTTGAGATCCGGCCGGCCCGATGCGGCGCGAATGGCTGCGCTCATCGCACTTCCGTCGGCATCCCATTGGCCGTCCATGTGGAACACGGCGAAGGCGCCGAGCGCGTCGCCGCGTTCCACCAGCTGCATCATGGTCCGCGCCACGTCGGGCAGGTAAGCCCATTGGTGGCCGATGCCGGGCTGTCCGGGCGTGCTGATGGCGCGCACCGGCCGGCCGGGCCGCACCAGGCCCTGGGAGAACCAATTGTTGCCGGCATGGGGACCGAAGAAATCGCCCGCCCGCACGATCAGCGACCGAACCCCCTCGGCCAAGACCGCGCGCAGCCGGCCGCGACGCGGATCGCGCCCTTGCGGGAGATCGGATTCTGCGGGGCGTCTTCGTCGGGATCTGCGAAGGCATCTGGGCCGAAATTATAGACCGTGCCCGGCAGCAGGATGCGCGCGCCGCTCGCCCGCGCCGCCGCGATGGTGTTCTCCAGCATGGGCAGCACCAGCTTGTCCCAATCGCGATAGCCGGGCGGGTTGACGGCATGGACGATCAACGTCGCCCGTTTCGCCGCCGCTACCACCGTGTCGGCCTCCATGGCATCGCCCTTGAGCCAATGGATGCCACGCTCCGGCCGCCGCCAGCGCGCCGCGGCGGCTTGCGGGTCGCGCGCCAGGGCATTCACCTTCCAGCCCCGGCGCAGCAACTCCGCCGTGACCTCGCCGCCGATTCCGCCCGTCGCGCCCAGCACCAGCGCCGTCTTTTCCGATGTGTCCGTCATGTCCGTCTCCCGATCTTGGGGGAATAGAACGGCGTTTCCGTCTCATATGGAATTGTCAAAGCTGGAGAAGCAGCTAGTATGAAATGTATGAGCCTGACCGCCGCCGACTGGGAAAATCAGCGCGCGTTTCTCGCGGTGCTGGAGCATGGCAGCCTCTCCGCTGCGGCGCGAGAGCTGGCCGTGGCGCAGGCGACCGTCCGGCGGCGGCTGGAGGCGCTGGAACGCGGGCTCGGGCAGGCGCTGTTCACCCGCTCGCCCTCCGGCCTCACCCCCACCGCGGCGGCGCGTGCGCTTGGACCGCACGCACGGGCCATGGCGACGGCCGCCGCCGCCTTCGCCCGCACCGCCTCGGCGGAGGCCGGTGTGCTCGCCGGAACGGTGCGCATCACGGCGAGCGAGATGGTGGGCGCCCATGTGCTGCCCGCCATCCTGGCCGAACTGCTGGAGCGCCATCCGCGCCTGCGGTTCGAGGCCCATCTCAGCAACCGGACCGAAGACCTGCTGCACCAGGAGGCGGACATCGCCGTGCGCATGGTGCGGCCGGTGCAAAGCGCGCTGGTGGTGAAGCCCGTGGGCGCGGTGAAGCTCGGCCTGTTCGCCGCGCCGGCCTATCTCGCCCGCGCCGGCCTGCCGCGTGACCTCGCCGATCTCGCCCGCTTCGCCATCGTCGGCCCGGATCGCGACGTGGATTTCCTGCGTGCCCTGGCCACGCTGTGCGCGGGCGTGGTGCCCGACGCGCTTGCCTATCGCAGCGACAGCCATTTCGCGCAGCTGGAGGCGATCCGCGCCGGGACCGGCATCGGCGTCTGCCAGATGGCGCTGGCGGCGCGCGCGCCGGTGCTGACGCGCCTGCTGCCCGATCTGTTCGAGCTGCGGTTGGAGACCTTCGTCGTCATGCACGAGGATCTACGGCAGGTGCGCCGGGTGCGCGCCACGTTCGACCATTTGGTATCCCGCCTGCGGGCGTACTGTGCTTTGGCTTGAGGTCGGACGATCGTGAGCCGCGCAGTCACGGCACTGTCATGAAACGCGTCGACACCTCCGGTTCGGATCAAAGCGGGTGCCCAGATGGACTATTTCAAGCGCTTCAACTTCCTGTTCGCGACCCCGGTCTTTGCGTGCAGACCGACGCCGCCATCGGCTGCATGCTGGTGGACTGGGGCAAGAAGGGCCTGGAGGGCAAGACCGCCTCCCTCATCAACCTCATGCGCCGGCGCGGACTCGATTTCCCGATCCTCCTCCTGATCCGCCGCAAGCGCTTCGAGGATGTGCCGGTGGAGGTGCTGGACTTCATCGACGGCTATGTCTTCCTCTCCGAGGAGACCCCCGCCTTCATCGCCAAGAATCTCATTAGCCGGCTGAAGCAATATGCCGAGACGCTGAAGACCCCGTTCTTCGGCGCCCTGGTGGATTATGCGGAAGAGGGCAATCAGCTCTGGACCTGCCCCGGCCATAATGGCGGCGTGTTCTATTCCAGAAGCCCCATCGGCCGGGTGTTCATGGAGCATCTGGGCGAGGCGGTGTTCCGCGACGATCTCGACAATTCCGTGCTCGACCTCGGCGACCTCTTGACCCACGAGGGCCCCGCGCTCCAGGCGCAGAAGGAAGCGGCGAAGATCTTCGGTGCGGAGAAGACTTATTTCGTGCTGAACGGGACCTCCACCTCCAACAAGGTGGCCCTCTCGGCGCTCGTCACCGACGGCGACCTCGTGCTGTTCGACCGCAACAATCACAAGGCCGCCCATCACGGCGCCCTCATGATTTCCGGTGGCATTCCGGTCTATGTGCCCACCGTGCGCAACGCCCACGGCCTGATCGGACCCATGGACTTCGCCGCGCTGGACGAGACGGCCCTGCGCGAGCGAATCCGCACCCACCCCTTGGTGAAAGACCCGGAGGCGTGGAAGAAGCCGCGCCCGTTCCGCGTCGCCGTGGTGGAGCAATGCACCTATGACGGCACGATCCACAATGCCGAGATGATCCTCAAGCAGATCGGCCACCTCTGCGACTACATCTTGTTCGATGAGGCGTGGGCGGGCTTCATGAAGTTCCACCCGCTCTATGCCGGGCGGTTCGCCATGGGACTTGCCGACCTCGGCCCCGACGCGCCGGGCATCATCGCCACCCAATCCACCCACAAGCAACTCGCGAGCTTCTCGCAGGCGTCCCAGATCCACATGAAGGACCGGCACATCACCGGCCAGAAGCGGCGCGTAGAGCATCGCCGCTTCAACGAGAGCTTCATGCAGCACGCCTCCACCTCGCCTTTCTATCCTTTGTTCGCCTCCCTCGACGTGGGCGCGCAGATGATGAAGGGCCGCTCGGGCGAAGTGCTGTGGGACGATACGATTCGCCTCGGCATCGAGCTGCGCAAGAAGATCCGCGCGGTGCGCCGCGAGTTCGAGGAGAAGGAGCAGCGGGTGGAGCGGCGCTGGTTCTTCGAGCCGTTCGTGCCCGACCGGGTGGCGATCCCCGACGTGTCGAGCCCCGGCGCGGTGCATGACGTGCCGTGGGAGAGCGTCGCCACCGACCAGCTCGCGAGCAACCCGGCCTTCTGGCATCTGGCCCCCGGCGCCGCCTGGCACGGATTTGCCGGCATGGCGGCGGGCTTCGCCATGACCGACCCCAACAAGCTCACCCTCCTCACCCCTGGCTTCGACCGTGCCACCGGCGCCTATGCCGAGCACGGCATTCCCGCCCCGGTGGTGGCGCAGTATCTGCGCGAGAACCGCATCGTCGCCGAGAAGAACGACCTGAATTCCCTGCTCTTCCTGCTGACGCCGGGGGTCGAGGCCAGCAAGGCGGGCACGCTGATCAGCGGCCTTGTCGCCTTCAAGAAGCTGCATGACGACAATGCGCTGCTGGAGGAGGCGATCCCGGAATTCTTCCGCCGCCGTCCCGCCCGCTATGCCGGGGTGCGGCTGCGCGACCTGTGCGGGGAGATGCATCGTTTCTTCCGCGCCGCCAATGTCAGCGCGCTCCAGGCCATGCAGTTTTCCGCCGCGCACCTGCCCGATATCGCGCTGTCGCCCCACGACGCGGCGCGCGCCCTGGTGCGCAACGACGTGGACTTCTTGCCCATCGACGCCATATCCGGCCGCATCGCGACGACCCCGTTCGTGGTCTATCCGCCGGGCATCGCCACCATCGTGCCGGGGGAGCGGCTGACCGAGCGGGCGCAGCCGATGATCGATTACCTCAAGATGTTCGAAGCCTGCTTCAACACCTTCCCGGGCTTTGACGTGGAGATCCAGGGCGTCTATCGCGAGAACGATGCAGCGGGCCGCGTGCGGCTCCACACTTATGTTGTCGCCGAATAGGCAGGGAATGTCGGGTTCGTCCATGGAGCAGGAGCAAGCTGTCGTCGTCCGCCCGTCGCGGGATTCGGATGTGGATGCCATGCTGGCGATCTATCGCCGCCACATCCGCCGTGGCGTCGAGGAAGGGGTGGACGACGGCGAGCTGCCGCAGCCGGACGATCTGCGCGAGCGGCGCAAGAATCTGAAGAGCCGCCGTTTCCCCCACATCGTCGCGGTACAGGGCGGGGTGGTGGTGGGCTATGCCTATGTGGTGCTGTTCCGCAAGCGGCCGGCCTATCGCTACAGCGTCAAGCACTCGATCTATGTGCACCACGAGCATCTCGGCGAGGGCATCGGCCGCCTGCTCATGCGCGGGCTGATCGATGCCTGCGCGGCCGCCGGCTTCCGGCAGATGATCGGCTATATCGATGCCGACAATACCGCTTCGCTCACCTTGCACGAGCGTTTCGGCTTCGTGCGCGTGGGCCTGCTGCCGGGGGTGGCCTATCGCTACGGCCGCTGGTCGGACAGCGTGATGGTCCAGCGTTCGCTGGGCGCCGGGGCCACCGCCCCGCCGCCGCCTTTGCCGCTCTCCACCCGCTGAGAGCAACGGCCGCCGGCCCTTAAGGCGAACCCGGAGAGCGCAGGCGCGCTCCCCGGGGCAAGGCATCAGGCGTCGACGCGCTCGGGCACCGGCAGGCCGAGCCAATCCTTGTAGAAGGTGTCGATGTCCGGTTCGAAATCGCGGATCACCGGATACCAGGGGGTGGGCGCCTCCACATCGTGCAGCGTGCCGCATTCCGGGCAATAGAATTCCCGCAGCACCTGCCAGGAGGAGGTCGGCGTCATCAGGCGCGGATAGATTTCCTCCATCTTCTCCGCCGTGTCGCGCACATGCACGCGGGCGAACAGCTTCCAGTTTTCGCGCCAGTCGCAGAAATCATGGCCGCATTCGCAGCGGATCTTCCATTGCTTGGTGTCCTTGAGCTGGACCATGAACAATTTCGGGCCGAGCGGCAGGATGATCTTGTCATCCCAGGGCATGCGCTGCTGGAGGATCTCCATATAGATGGAGAAGCGCTCCAGGTCCTTGGGTGTTGCGAGCATCTGGTGCAGCGTGTCGTGGTCGATCTTGCCATCGACGAGGTCGGCGATCTTGGCGCGTGTATAGGCCATGGGTGTCCTCCTGAATTTTGATGATTGAGACGGAGGGCACCGGCGCGCGGCCGGTGCCCGGCGCGCTTATTGTTCGACGAATTGCACGGTCTTCACGTCGGGCAGCTCGGACACGTCCATGTGGTA
>NCEH01000219.1 GCA_002304505.1 Rhizobiales bacterium 32-66-11
GTTGAGCCAGCCGGTCACTTCCAGTTTCAGGCGCCTGAAGTCCCAGAAGGTAGCGGCAAGGATGGCGAACGGGATGGCCGCAAACACAAGCGCCATGCCTGCGGACCAGTCCAGCGCGCCACGCAGAAAGTCGTAGGCCAGATAGGTGGCCAGCAAGGTGATAAGGGTGGCGATGATGAAATACAGTTTGCGGGTGAGCCGCGTGAGAACGAACACAACCAGTGCGGCCACAAGGAGGGCGCCCAAGATGCCCCACATCCAACCAAGACCAAACTGCACCGCCACAAATCGGCCTGCCGACACGCACAGCATGCACAATGCGAGCACGAGCAAAAATCCTGCACGCGCGCGCAGGATGGATGGTCGGCCGGAAGGGGAGGGAGAAACAGTCATGACGTGGCTCCGGTTACCCGGCAACCCTATCGCGCCGACGGCCACTTTGCATCACGGATGTCCCTGATGCCCCGCACCCTTGTCATCCTCAACGCCAAGGCTGGCACCATCCTTGATCTGGGCGCCGATCAGGTCCGTGCGGACGTGGACGCCGCCCTCACCCTGCCCGACAACGAGGTAGACGTGATGGTCCGCGAGGGCCCCGAGATGGTGGAGGTGATCCGCTCCGCACCCTCGCTTGGATATGACCGGCTGATCGTGGGAGCCGGAGACGGAACCGTCAGCACCGCGGTCTCGGTCCTCGCCGGCAGCGACATCGCGCTCGGGATTCTCCCGCTCGGCACCATGAACATGCTGGCCTACGACATCGGCCTTCCCCGCGATCTGCCCGGTGCGCTGGCGGCGTTGCGGGATGCGGTCCCCATGCGGATCGACGTGGCGACCGTAAACGGGCGCGCCTTTCATGGTGTCTCCGGCATCGGCTTTTTCAGCCAGATGGCCCTCGCCCGCGAGGCCTACCGGCAGACCCATGGACGGATCGTGGGCTGGTTCCTTGCGCTGGGCCGCGCGCTCATACGCTCCGGACGGGTCCGGCTGGACATCGAGGTGGATGGCCGGCGGGTCTCCATGGAGGCCTATGCGGCCCTCGTCACCAACAACAGCTTCGATGGCGCGGGGTGGCACCGGCTGCGGATGGACGCAGGCGAGATCGAGGTCCACATCGCCGAGGAGCGCGGGGCGCTGGCGCGCATCCGCCTCGGCGCCGATGTGCTGGTCCAGTCCTGGCGGGACAATCCGGGCGTCCACTCGTTCAAGGCCCGGCGCGTGGTGATCAATTCCGCGCGCCGCAGCCGGGCGTGGGTGGCGACCGACGGCGAGGTGATGCGGGAAGACCTTCCGCTCGTCTATGAGATCAAGCCGAAGGCCCTGACCCTGCTGGTGCCGCCGAACGCCTTGCAGCGGCCGGATACGGAAGCCGCCGCATGAAGGTATGGGGCGCGATCAGACGGTCGCGCCCTTCGCCTTGTCCCGCTTCAGATGCTCGTCCAGCCGGGGCAGGATTTCCACGAAGTTGCACG
>NCEH01000162.1 GCA_002304505.1 Rhizobiales bacterium 32-66-11
CTCGATCCGCGCTATTCCAAGATCGTGCTGGATTTCTAGGAGCGGCCCACATGACGAAGACCGTCATCATCGGCGCGGGGGCCATGGGCCTGGCGGCGGCGCATTACGCCCTCAACCTCGGCCATGAGGTGGATGTGGTGGAGGCCGACGCGGTCGCCGGCGGCATGGCGGCGCATTTCGATTTCGACGGCCTGTCCATCGAGCGCTTCTACCATTTCGTCTGCAAGCCGGACGCGCCGACCTTCGCCCTGATGGCGGAGCTGGGCATCGCCGACAAGATGCGCTGGCGGCCGACCTCCATGGCCTACTTCAAGGACGGCGGCCTGCACAAATGGGGCGATCCCATTTCCTTGCTCTCGACCTCCCTGCTGAACCCGGTGGAGAAGCTGCGCTACGGGCTGCAGATGTTCGCGACCTCCAAGCGCCGCGCGTTCGACGATCTGGAAACGGTCTCGGCCCGCGACTGGATCGAGAAGGGCTCGGGCGCGAGTGTCTATGACAAGCTCTGGCGCCGCCTGATGGAGCTGAAATTCTACCAATATGCCGACGACGTCTCGGCCGCATGGATCGCCACGCGCGTGCGGCGCATCGGCAATTCGCGCAAGTCCCTGTTCGAGGAGGAACTCGGCCATATCGAGGGCGGATCGCAGACCCTGGTGGATGCGCTGATGCGCTCCATCGCGGGCCGCGGCGGGCGGGTGCATCTTGCCACCCCGTGCGAGCGGGTGGAGAGCGCGGACGGCACGGTGACCGGCGTTCAGGCGGGCGGCCGCTTTTTTCCCGCCGAGGCGGTCATCTCCACGGTGCCGACGCCGTTCGTCTCACAACTGGTGCCGAGCCTGCCGCAGGCCTCGAAGGACGCCTATGACGCGATCCGCAACATCGGCGTGATCTGCGTGTTGCATAAGCTGAAGCGCTCCGTGACGCCGCATTTCTGGGTCAATATCGTGGACCCGGAAATCGAAATCCCCGGCATCATCGAGTTTTCGAACCTGCGGGCCATGTCGGATACAGTGGTGTACGTGCCTTATTACATGCCGCACGACCATAAGAAATGGCAATGGTCCGACGAGGCGTTGATCGCCGAGAGCTTCGGCTATCTGCGGCGGGTCAATCCGGCGCTGTCGGATGGCGACCGCCTGGCCTCGCGCGTTGGGCGGCTGCGCTATGCGCAGCCCTTGTGCGAGCCGGGATTCGCCGCGAAAATTCCGCCGATCCGCACGCCGATCGCCGGCCTGCAGATCGCCGACACCTGCTTTTATTATCCCGAGGATCGCGGCGTGTCCGAGGGTGCGCGGCTCGCCCGGGAAATGGCGGCGGCGATCGGCACGGATCATGTTCCCCGCCGCGCGCCGGTGTTCGGCTGAACCGTGCCGCAGCGATTGAAGAGATGAAATGCAGCGCCTGATCGCCCTCTACGTGAACGGCCAGTTCGGCAAATTCCTGCTCGCAGGCGGGTTCGCGGCGGTGACGAATTTCGCCAGCCGGTTCGGCTTCGATCTGTATTGCAGCTATTGGGTTTCGGTCAGTCTCGCCTATCTTGTCGGCTTCCTCACCGCCTTCACGCTGAACCGCCTGTTCGTGTTTCCCGCCTCGGGAAAGCCGATGCACACCGAAATGTCCTGGTTTTTCCTGTTCAACGCGCTGGCATTTCCGGTGGTGCTCGGCGCCTCGGTGGGGCTGGACCGGCTGTTCGCCCCCTTTCTTCCCGCCGCGCTAGCCCAGGCCGGCGCGCATGCCATCGCCATCATGCTGCCGGTGTTCGTGAATTTCGCGGCGCATAAATTCATCACGTTCCGCAGCCGGGGCTGAATCTCCCGGCGCGCACGCAAAGCTGTGGCTCGCGTCCCGGCGCCGGCGGACGGAGATTGCTGCGATTGCGAAGCGCGACGATAATGGTGAATGGTTCAGCTTCGCATTCATCATCGCACCACCTATTTCTACCGCCACCCGGTCGCCCTCGGCGCGCATCGCCTGATGCTGCGCCCGCGCGAAAGCCTGGACCTGCGGCTCATCTCCATGAAGGTCGCGACCTTCCCCGCCAGTGTGCTCAGCTGGACCCAGGACGTGTTCGGCAATGCGGTCGCCACCGCCTCCTTCCGGGATGTTTCGGAAACGCTTACGGTGGAAAGCTCGGCCGAGCTTGAGCATTATGCCTCCGCATGGCCGGTGTTCGAGATCGCGGCTTCGGCAATGAATTATCCGTTCCGCCATTCCAACGATGAATGGACGGACCTCGGCGCGCTCACGCGCCCGCAATATGCCGATCCCGCCGGGCGCCTTCAGGCCTGGGCCCGCAGCTTCGTGCGCTCAAATCCCACCGACACGCTCTCTTTGCTGAAGGACATCAATGCGGGGATTCCCGCGCACATTCGCTATCAGAGCCGCGATGAAGAAGGCACGCAACCGCCGCTCCATACGCTGGATCGCGGATGGGGCACGTGCCGCGATTTCGCCGTGTTGCTGGCGGAAGCGGCCCGCAGCCTCGGGTTCGGCGCGCGCATCGTTTCGGGATATCTGCACACGCCCAATACCGTGCTGGTCGGCAACACCGGTGCCGGCACCACCCACGCCTGGACCGAAATCTACGTGCCCGGTGCGGGGTGGATCACCTTTGACCCGACCAATGGCGGCGTTGGTGCGTCGAACCTCGTGCCGGTCTCGGTGGCGCGGACCATCGAACAGACAGTCCCCGTCTCCGGCACCTATGTGGGCGCGCGCGACGATTGCCTCGGCATGTCGGTGGAGGTGCGCGTGACCTCCTAAGGCAGAGGTCCGCCCGCGCGTCGGCTTGATTTAGAGCCGCAGAACGATCTTGGCCGCGGCGGCACGTCCCGCGTCGATATCCTGGAACGCGGCGATGCCTTGGGCCAGATCGCGCTCTTCGAACCAGTCGAGCGCGCCGAGGCGGCCGGAGGCGAGGGCATCCACGGTCGCGCGGAAATCGGCGGGCGTATAGCAATAGGTGCCGCTGACGATGATTTCCTGAAGCGTGATGCGCCGCACGTCGAACCCGTCCATCCCTGGCAGCAGCCCGACGTGGACGATCACCCCGCCCGGCCGCACCAGCGCGCTGGCGCTCGCCCGCGTCGCGACCGCGCCCACCGCGTCGATGACGAGATCGATGCTGCTTTCCTGCGGCGCGCCGGCCTCCCCCGGCGCGTAACAGCGGAAATTCCCGGCCCGCGCCAGGGTCGCGCGGCGCCCGGCATGGGGCTCGGCGACGAAGATTTCCGCCGCCCCCTGCATGGCGAGAACCAGCGCCGCCGCAAGGCCGATGGCCCCGCCGCCAATGACCAGGCAGCGCGCGGCCGACAGCGGCATGTCCAGCAGCCGCGCGCCCTGGTTCACCGCGTGATAGGACACCGCCACCGGCTCGGCGAGCGCCGCCTTGGGCAGCGGAAAATCATCCGGGATCGCCACCAGATTGCGCTCCGGCACCCGCACCAGTTCGGCAAAGGCCCCGGGACGTGGCGGCATGGAGAGGATCTGACGCGACGGGCACAGATGCGGCCGCCCCGCCTCGCAGGCGCGGCAGGTGCCGCACACCACCAGCGGGTTCACGGTGACGCGCTCCCCCGCGCGCGGACCGCTGGCGATGCGCCCGGCCGCCTCGTGGCCGAGCACCAGCGGGGCGGGCCGGCGCGCGTCGTGCCCGTGATAGGCGTGCATGTCGGACCCGCAGATCCCCACCGCCTCGACCCGCACCAGCACTTCGTCATTGCCGGGCACGGGCTCGGGAACCTCGCCCAGTTCCAGGGAATGGGGGCCGGTATAGACCAGCGCTTTCATGGCAAAACCCTCATTTGGCGGTGAAGCCGCCGTCCACCGCCAGCACCTGCCCGGTGACATAGGCGCAGGCGTCGGAGGCGAGGAAGACCACGGCGCCGTGGAGATCCTCCAGCGCGCCGTTACGGCCGATGGCGGTCTGCGCCGCATTGCGGGCCGCGCGCACATCGTCGTCGAACACCGCTTGCGTCAGCGGGGTCGGGAAGAAACCGGGCGCGATCGCGTTGCAGGTGATGCCGCGCGGCGACCATTCCTCGGCCATGGCGCGGGTGAGCTGCGCGATCGCGCCCTTCGCCGCGCCATAGGGGGCGGAATTGGGGAAGGCGCGGAACGATTGCAGCGAGGCGATATTGACGATCCGCCCCCAATTGCGCGCCGCCATCTGCGGGGCGAGCAATTGCACCAGGCGGAACGGCGCCCGCACATGCACCGCCATGTGCAGGTCGAACGCGTCCAGCGTCACGTCCATGAACGGCTGGCGCAGATTGAGGCCGGCGGCATTCACCAGGATATCCGGCGCGCAGCCGCGCCGCGCCAGCTCGGCGGCGATGGCGTCCGGTCCCTCGGTGGTGGCGAGGTCGCCGGAAATCCATTGGCTGGCGATCCCCTCGTCCTGAAGCGCGCGGTCGGCAGCGGCCAGATCGGCGGGCCGGCGCGCCACCAGCACCACGGAGGCTCCGGCAAGGCCGAGCGCGCGCGCCAGCGCGAGCCCGATGCCGGAATTTCCGCCGGTAATGAGGGCGGTGCGCCCGGTCAGGTCGAACAAGGCCTGAAGGCGAAAACGCGAAGAGCTCTCAGGCATCGACCGGCACACCCATATCGAAATTATGGCCCGGGAAATATTTCGCGAGCCGCACGTCGGCGGTGCGCGCATGGGCTTCCATGCCCTCGAGCCGCGAGATGCGCGCGGTCGCCTGGGCGATGGTCTTGCAGGCGTTTTGGTCCATGCGCTGCCAGGTGAGCGGCTTAAGGAATTTATGCACCGAGAGGCCGGCGGAATAGCGGGCGGCGAACTTGGTAGGCAGAATGTGGTTCGGCCCCGAGGTCTTGTCGCCGAACGCCACCGTGGTTTCCTCGCCCAGGAACAGCGAACCGTAGTTTGAGAGGTTGGCGAGCCACCAATCCAGATCCGAGGTGTGCACCTCCAGATGCTCACTGGCATAGCGGTCGGAGACCTCGACCAGTTCCTGGCGGGTGTCGCACACGACCACCTCGCCATAATCGTTCCAGGCGGCGGTGGCGGCATCGCGGGCGGTGGGCGGCAGTTCGGCGATCAGGCCGGGAATGCGGCGCATCACGTCTTCAGCCAAAGCGCGGGACGAGGTGAACAGCCATGCCGGGCTTTCGTGCCCATGCTCGGCCTGCCCCACCAGATCCACCGCGACGATATGGGCGTCCGCCGTCTCGTCGGCGATGACAGCCACTTCGGAGGGGCCGGCGAACACGTCGATGCCGACCTTGCCGAACAGCATGCGCTTGGCTTCGGCGACGAACTTGTTGCCGGGGCCGACGATGATGTCCGCCGGCTTGCCGGTGAACAGGCCGAACGCCATGGCGGCGATCGCCTGCACGCCGCCGAGCGTCATCACGATGTCGGCGCCCGCCACCTTCATGGCATAGAGCACGTAAGGGTGGATGCCCTGCCCGCGAAAGGGCGTCGAGCAGGCGACCACGGTCTGCACCCCGGCCGCCTTGGCAGTGGCCACCGACATATAGGCCGAGGCGATATGGGCATAGCGGCCGGTGGGCACATAGCAGCCGGCGACCGTGCAGGGCACCAGCTTCTGCCCTGCGACCAGGCCGGGCAGCAATTCCACCGAAAAATCCTGCACGCTGTCGCGCTGGGCCTCGGCGAAGCGGCGCACCTGGGCGGCGGCGAAATCGATGTCGCGGCGCACGCTCTCCGGCACCTCGGCGGCGCGCCGCTCCATCTCCGCGCGGGTGACGAGGATATCGCCGTCCCATTTGTCCAGCTTCAGCGCATAGTCGCGCACCGCCTCTTCGCCGCGCCGCTCGATCTCGCCGAGCATGTCCGTGACCACCTGGCGCGCGGTGCCGGTTTCGCTCTCCGGGGTCTTGGTGGCCCGCTTCAGATACTCGATCGCCATTTTCAGTCTCCATGAGGTCCGGCCAGCGGCGCCGGATGTGGGTCAGCGCAGTCCGGCGCCGCTGCGTGCGGATGTCTCATTAGCGGCCCGGTCTTCGACCGGTGCCGAGCGGGGTTCGCTCAAGCGCCGCGCGGGCTTGGACCAAGGGCCGATGCGTTCGGTGCATCGGCCCTTGGCATCAGTTGGACTTGTCGAATTCGGTCGCGAAGGCCTTCAGCTTGGGGTCGGCGCCCACCTGCTTCATGAAGCTGTCGCTCACATAGGACTTGGGATCGGGCGAGGCCGAGATGGTGCCGACGTCGCTCATGAAGGTGCCGATCCGCGACAGCCAGCCGTCCAGTTCCGAGGCGCCCTTGCTGCGATCCATCAGGTTCAGCTGTTCGGCGAGGGAGAAGGTGGGGCGCAGGGCGAATTCCTGGTCGATGGCGGCGTCCGATGCCTCGACCCCGCCTTGGGCATAGAATTGCTTGGCGAGCGCCTTCGCCTCCTTGGGATGCGCCTTGGCCCAGCCCCAGGCCCGCACATAGACGGCGAGCACCTTCGCCACCGCCTCGGGATTCTGCTTGGCATAATCCGCCCGCACCACCAGCGCGCCGGGTACCACCGCATCGGCATCGGCGCCGGAACACAGCACCTTCGCCCCAGCCTTTTCTTCCAGCGTATAGGTATTGGGCGCCCACACGCCGACCACATCGCCATTGTTGGAAATCATGGCCGAGATGATCTGCGCCTGGCCGAGATTGACGAACTGCATGTC
>NCEH01000163.1 GCA_002304505.1 Rhizobiales bacterium 32-66-11
CTGTTCCTCGGCCTCGACGGCGATGTGGACGGCATGGTCCATCTCTCCGACCTCGACTGGAACCGTCCCGGCGAGCAGGTGATCGACGAATTCCGCAAGGGCGACGTGGTCAAGGCCATCGTGCTCGACGTGGACGTCGAGAAGGAGCGCATCTCGCTCGGCATCAAGCAGCTCGCGGGCGATCCGTTCGCCGAAGCCGGTGATGTCAAGAAGGGCGCCATCGTCACCTGCGAAGTCACGGACGTGAAGGACGGCGGCATCGAGGTGAAGCTCACCGGCACCGACCTCACCGCCTTCATCAAGCGCTCCGAACTGGCGCGCGAGCGCAACGACCAGCGCCCCGAGCGCTTCTCGGTCGGCGAGAAGATGGACGCCCGCGTCACCCTGTTCGACCGCAAGGCGCGCAAGGTGCAGGTCTCCGTCAAGGCGCTGGAAATCGCCGAGGAGAAGGAAGCCGTGGCGCAGTACGGGTCGCAGGACAGCGGCGCGTCGCTCGGCGACATCCTGGGCGCGGCCCTGCGCCAGCGCGCGGACGACTCCAAGGAATGATCGCTCGCCTTCGGGCAGCCCATCCACGAGAAGAGAAAGGCCGGCCTCGCGCCGGCCTTTTTATTGGGGAATGGCACACGCGCGCGGCGCGGGCTTGGGTCTTAGGCCGCTTTGTCCCGGATCCCGAGACCGGGCTGGCGCCGACGGCATCGACGGTCAGGAACCGATCCCGCCAGCACCAAACGCAATCCCGCGGTCAGTTGAGCCGCAGGATGAAGCGACGGTTCACCGCCTGGAGCGGACGCGCATTCATCGGGAAGATGGCGCGGAAGGCATCGATGTCCGCCTGGGCGACCTCGATGGACTTGGCGAAGACGTTCCAATCCACCACTTCCGAGCACGGCGGCGTGGTGAGCGAGCCTTCATAGCGATAGAGGGTCCGATCGGCCGGCAGGAAGGCGGAGACGTCCATCGCATCCTTCAGCATGGTCGCCCCCTCGGCCTTGGGCGCCGCGGCCATGACGGTGGCGAATGCGTCGTTCTTCTTGCCCGCCGTCATGAACACCCCGATCACGGCAAGGCCGCCGGTGGGAGCGGCATGAACGAAATGGGCTTCCATGGCCGTGCGCTGGCCACCCAGCGCATGTTCGCTCGGCGCGTGGAAATGAAACTGCCGCAACTCATAGCGCGTATGTCCCAGAGTGACGCTGCTGGCCGCGGCCGGCGCGTCCGCCTGGATCGTGTGGCCGTTATTGACGACCTTGAACATCTCCGGCTTCCACTCGGGATTCACCGGATGCAGCTCGGTCGCCACGCTGGCGTCGAGATCTATCGGCGATTGCTGGGAGCCGACCTGGCAGGTCTTGAAATCGCCCGCCAACTGACCCCATTCGCTCGGTCCGCCGTGGCCTTCATAGGTCCAGTGGACGGTGGAATCGGCCAGGGCCGCCTGCGCGCAGAGCGGACATGCGGCCAGGCCCTTGAGAAAACTGCGACGCGTGAAAGACATTTTGTTTATGCCCCCAGTAAGCGTTTCTGCGGGCGAAAACATAGCTAGGGTTGCAGGCGCACGCCACGCTTAAGCTGCGACCGTCGCCAAAATGGAACAGATCCTTGGGCACAGCGAGGCCGACGCCGGAAGAGGCAGAAAACCTGCCGAGTCAAGAGATGTCGCGCCAGCCGGATGGCGGGTTGCCAAAGGCCGCGGGCACGCTTAACTGACGGGGCCGGGGGCGGCAGGAGAAGCGCGATGTCGCTGGACGTGGACCAGATCGTCGATCGCCGCAGGTTGCGGCACAAGCTCACGTTCTGGCGCACCTTGGCGGTGCTGGCCCTGGTTCTGGCCATCGGCGGCGCCACGTATTATGCGGTCGGCCGCACCGATCTGGCGTCCTCGCCCCATGTGGCGCGGCTCGTCATCGGCGGCATCATCCGCAATGACCGCGACCGCGTGGAGCTGATCGACCGGATCGCGAAATCCCGCGCCTCGGCGGTGATCCTGTCCATCGACAGCCCCGGCGGCACGGTCACCGGCTCCGAGCAATTGTTCGACGCCCTGCGCCGCCTCGCGGAGAAGAAGCCGGTGGTGGCGGTGGTGGAAGGCATGGCGGCCTCTGGCGCCTATATCGCCGCCATGGGGGCGGACCATATCGTCGCGCGGCGCAATTCCCTGGTGGGCTCCATCGGGGTGATCTTTCAATTCCCCAATGTCACGGATCTGCTGAAGAACGTCGGCGTGAAGATGGAGGACATCAAGTCCTCGCCCCTGAAAGCCGCGCCCAACGGCTATGAGCCGACCAGCCCGGAGGCGCGCGCAGCCATCAATGCCCTGGTGGTGGACAGCTATGATTGGTTCAAGGGCCTGGTGGCGGAGCGCCGCGCGCTCTCCGACGCGAAGCTCGCCGTCGTCACCGACGGGCGGGTGTTCACCGGCCATCAGGGGCTGGACCTGCAATTGGTGGATGAACTGGGCGACGAGCGCACCGCGCGCGCCTGGCTGAGCCGCGAGAAAGGCATTCCCGAGAGCCTGCGCATCCGCACCTGGTCCAGCAAGACGGCGGGGGACGAGTTCGGCTGGCTGCGCGGCAGCGCATCCTGGCTGCTCTCGGCGGTGGGTTTGCAGGAGGCGGCGCAGCTTGTGTCGCAGATCGCCCGGGGGGCCTTGGAACGCACTCAGCTTGACGGGTTATTGGCCCTCTGGCACCCTCAGATCGGGTCGTGAATCCACAGGCAGAACACCATATCCAAATCCGCCGCGCCCGCAACCTGGGGGCGCGCGAACGAGCCAGCATCCGTTTCCGGTTGCAGGCGACCATGGATCGGTCCCGAAGGAAGCTGAGCGGTCATGATTAAGTCCGAGCTGGTCCAGAAGATCGCCGAGGCGAACCCGCATCTCTATCAGCGGGACGTGGAAAACATCGTCAACGCGATCCTGGAGCAGATCGTCTCCGCCCTCGCGCGCGGCGACCGGGTGGAATTGCGCGGCTTCGGCGCCTTCTCGGTGAAGAAGCGCGACGCCCGCACCGGCCGCAACCCGCGCACCGGCAAGCAGGTGGACGTGGACGAGAAGATCGTCCCTTATTTCAAGACCGGCAAGGAGATGCGCGAGCGTCTCAATATCGAGGGATGATTCGGTTCGTGCGACGCTTTCTTTCCCTTCTCATCGGCCTGCCGGTGTGTATCGTGGTGGTGGCCCTGGCGGTTGCCAATCGCAAGATGGTGACGGTCTCCCTGGACCCGTTCAGCCCCGATTCCACCACCCTGGCCGTGACGCTGCCGCTGTTCGCGCTGATCTTCGCGACTCTGATCGCGGGCGTGGTGATCGGCGGCGCCGTGACATGGCTCGGCCAGGGCCGTTTCCGCAAGGAAGCCAGGCGCGCCCGCAAGATGCTGCCGCCCGAGCCGCCGCGCGCGGCCTCCGGCGCGCCGGCGCTGCCGGCCCCGATTCGCAACGCCTGATCGTCGCCGGGAAATACGCCCCGCGCATCCCGGCCCAGCTCGGAGCTTCCACCCCGGAAGTCCTGCCCGAAGCAGTCTTGCGACTCAGGGGGTCTTGCGACTCAGGAGTCCTTGCGACTCAGTGGCCGACGCCGCGCGGCACCTCCAGCCGGGCGCGTTCGGAATCCAGCCGCTCGATCACCAGCTTCGCCACCAGCGTGACCAGCGCCACCCCCGCCAGCACGGTGGCGGCGGCAAAGGCGGCGGCCACCTGGCTGTCCTGGTAGAGAAGCTCGATCTGCAATGGCAAGGTTGAGGTCTGGCCGCGAATATTGCCGGACACGATCGACACCGCGCCGAATTCGCCCATGACCCGCGCATTGCACAGGGTCGCGCCATACAGCAAAGCGAAGCGCACGTTCGGCAGCGTCACGGTGCGCAGGATGCGCCAGCCCGAGGCGCCGAGCGTTACCGCCGCCTCTTCCTCCTCGCGGCCCTGGGCCATCATCAGCGGCACGATCTCGCGCGCCACGAACGGCGCCGTCACGAACAGGCTGGCGAGAATGATGGCGGGAATGGCGAACATGATCTTGATGTCATGTGCCTGGAGAAACGGCCCCAGCAGCCCTTGCGCGCCATAGACGAACAGATAGGCGACGCCCGCCACGATCGGCGAGATGGAGAACGGCAATTCGATCACCGCCAGCAGGAAGCCGCGGCCGGGGAAGGAAAACTTCGCCACCGTCCAGGCGGCGGCGATGCCGAAGGCCACGTTGACCGGCACGCACACCAGCGCCGCGAACAGCGTGAGCCCCATGGCGTGCAGCGTGTCCGGGCGCACCAGGCTTTCGGCGAACGTCGCCCAGCCGCGCCCGAAGGCTTCCGAGAAGATCGAGGCGAGCGGCGCCAGCAGGACGAACAGCGTGACCGCGAGCACCAGCGACACCAGGATGGTGCGGGTGAGGCGGCCGTCGCCGACCCGGCGGCGTGGCGGGGATGCTTGGTCGCTCACGGCTCAATCCTCCCGGATGGCGCGGCGCTGGTGCCACGCCTGGATCAGATTGACGCTCACCAGCAGCAGGAAGGCGAGGCCGAGCATGGTGGCGGCGATGGCGGCGGCGGCGGGGTAGTCATATTCCTCGATCCGGATGAAGGCGAGCAGCGCCACGATCTCGGTGCGGAACGGCTGGTTGCCGGCGATGAACACCACCGCGCCGAATTCGCCCAGCGAGCGCGCGAAGGCCAGCGAGCAGCCGGCCAGGAAAGCGGGGAAGATGGCCGGCAGGATCACGGTCCAGAACACCCGCAAATCCGAGGCGCCGAGCGTGGTCGCGGCCTCCTCAACGTCGGCGGCGAGGTCCTCAAGCACGGGCTGCACGGTGCGCACCACGAACGGCAGGCTGGTGAAGGCCATGGCGCAGGCGATGCCGGCCGGCGCATAGGCCACCTGGATGCCCCACTCCGCCAGCGGCGCGCCGAACCAGCCGTTCTTGGCGAAGAGAGCCGTCAGCGCGAGGCCGGCGACGGCGGTCGGCAAGGCGAACGGCACGTCCACCAGGGCGTCAAGCCAGCGCTTGCCGGGAAATTCATAGCGCACCAGCACCCAGGCGAGCGCGAGGCCATAGACCGCATTGAAGGCGGTGGCGGCGGCGGCGGTGGTGATGGTTACCTGGAAGGACGCCAGCGTGCGCGGCGAGGTCATGATCGCGATATAGCGCGCGAACCCGACATCGCCCGCCTTCAGCAGCAAGGCGGCGATGGGCAAGAGGACGATCAGGCCGAGATAGGTGAGCGTGATGCCGAGCGACAGACGGAAGCCCGGGATGACGCTGAACATGAAAGGTCCTTACTTATCCTACGCGGTCGCGCCTTTGCTGGGGCGCGAGGAAAATCAATAGCCCGGCAGGTAGAAGCGGTCCGGCAGCGGATAGCGGCCGGGAACGATGCTCGCCTGGCCCGCGCCGTAGGTGGGATAATTATATTCCGCCGGCAGGGCATAATCGAGATAGGACTTGGACCCCGGCTTCACCACCGTGCCGGCATCCAGCGGCGAGCGCTTGGTGATGACGATCTTGGTGCGGGGCTTCGAGACCTTGGCGGTGGTCGGCTTGCTCGTGGTCGGCTTGCTGGCGGCGGTGGTCGTGGTCGTGCTCGAGGCGGTCTGGGCCTCGGCCATGCCGACGGACGCGAACGTCAACGCAGCGGCGATGGTGAGAAGCGGCGCGAAACGCATAGGACCCTCCAGCACGGCAAACGAGCCGTCACGATTCCGGTTACGGCACGAACGCATTGTAAGCAAGGAAACCCTGACGGTCGAGGTCGGTTCCTTTACTGAGGACGCGATCGCGTGACCCGCCGGCAACACCTGCGTCGCCCCCCGGCCGCCCCCCGTTCCGCCGCATCGCACCCCATCCATTGCGCAAAGGCGCGCGAGAGCTTAAATCACGGCCTTCCGGCATGTGAGACCGGCAACTTCAAGGGAAGATCATGGGTTACAAGGTCGCCGTCGCCGGCGCCACAGGCAATGTGGGCCGGGAGATCCTTTCGATCCTCGACGAGCGGGGCTTCCCCGCGGACGAGGTGGTCGCGCTTGCGTCGCGCCGGTCCATGGGGACCGAGGTCTCGTTCGGCGACAAAACCCTGAAAGTGAAGGATCTCGCCACCTACGACTTCTCCGACACCGACATCTGCCTGATGTCGGCGGGCGGAGCCGTGTCGAAGGAATTCTCGCCGAAGATCGGCGCCGCGGGCTGTGTCGTCATCGACAATTCCTCGCAATGGCGCACCGATCCCGACGTGCCGCTGATCGTTCCGGAAGTGAACGCGGACGCCATCGTCGGCTTCAAGAAGAAGAACATCATCGCCAATCCCAATTGCTCGACCGCGCAATTGGTGGTGGCGCTGAAGCCGCTGCACGATGCCGCGACGATCAAGCGTGTGGTGGTCTCCACCTACCAATCCGTCTCCGGCGCCGGCAAGGACGCCATGGACGAATTGTTCGCGCAGACCCGGGCGATCTTCGTCTCCGATCCGGTCGAGCCAAAGATTTTCCCGAAGCGCATCGCCTTCAACCTGATCCCCCAGATCGACGTGTTCATGGAGGACGGGTACACGAAGGAAGAGTGGAAGATGGTGGTCGAGACCAAGAAGATCCTCGATCCCAAGATCAAGCTCACCGCCACCTGCGTGCGGGTGCCGGTGTTCATCTCCCATTCCGAATCG
>NCEH01000164.1 GCA_002304505.1 Rhizobiales bacterium 32-66-11
ATCATGACGCAGCCGGTGCTGGTGGATCTGCGCAACATCTACCGGCCCGACGAGATGGCCGAACTCGGCTTCACCTATGACAGCGTCGGAAGACCGGCAGGGTATGCCGGCGTTGGGGCCTCCAAAGCCGCGGAATGATCCGCGCCTTCCGGCCGAGGTTATGAGCGCCTGCGATCCGCCCGCATCCTGCGGGCGGATGATCGTCGCCCGCGCTTTCTCCTGAAAATGAAAATCGAAGCACGGGGCAGGGCTCTTCACCCGTGCACATTGGCCCGGCGCCTGGACTGGCGCCGACGGGCCGGACGCCTTGCCATCCGGCGGAATACGGCAATATATAAATCGCAGAAGAGATATTATGGAACTATTTTCCCGTCATCCCCGGGTGTGGCGGGTAGCCCGGCTCGGCGACCGGGGCCGCATGGGTCGCTCACCGCGCAGCAAAAAAGCCGGCACCACGCTTATGGTGGCACCGGCCTTGATCTTCTTGCCTTGGGTCCTGGGTTCAGAGCGCGCCGGTCAATAGCGCCACGCCCGCGAGCGAAATGGCGGCACCCGCGCCGCGCACCCACGCCCGGCCCGAGGTTTCTCCGAGGCGGCCAATGGCAAAGCCAAGGCTCAGGCCGGCGAGATGGAGCAAGGCGGTGCCGAGCATGAAGCCGAGGCCATAGGATAGGCCGCCCGCGGTCTCCGGCATTTCGGCGCCGTGGGCATGGCCGTGGAATACGGCGAACATGCCAACAAGGCCCATGGCGAAGGCCAGCGGCGCTTTTACGCCCAGCGCCACCGCGGCGCCGAGAACGACCACCGACAAGGCGATGCCTGTCTCCACATAAGGCAGGTCGAAGCCGCTCATGCCGAGCGCGCCGCCGACCGCCATCAGGGCGACAAAGCTGGCGGGCAGCAACCAGATGGCCCGCCCGCCCATCTGCCAGGCCAGAATGCCGACCGTGACCATGGCCAGCACGTGGTCGAGGCCGGTCACGGGATGCATGAAGCCGTGAACGAAGCCGTGCGTGGCTCCAACGCCGGTATGGGCGAAGGCCAAAGAAGGCGCCAGGGCCAGGGCGCCGGCGATTGCGAGGACACGAAAGGCGGGACGAGTCATAAAGCCACTCTCCTGAAGGACGGGTTCATCTTTGGTGGATGGGTCGCAACGCACAAGTCATCAAGCTCAACAGATCCGGGGCAATTGATCGCCGACCAGCATGTCCACGATGCGCTCGCCGCCGAACCGCGTTTCCATCACGACGCGGCCGGGTCGCTCCGCCACCACGGTGCCGACGGCGACAGCCCCCTGCCCGAGCGGATGCATACGCCATGCCGAAAGCGCGGCCGCGGCTTCCTCGGCCGGCACCACCGCGATCAGCTTGCCCTCATTGGCAAGATAAAGCGGGTCGAGGCCGAGAATCTCGCAGAAGCCGTTCACTTCGGGGCGGATCGGCAGATCCATTTCGCGCACCCGCACGCCCACCGCGCTGGCCTCGGCCAGTTCGTTGAGCACGGCCGCCGCGCCGCCGCGCGTTGCGTCCCGCATCATCCGAACCCCCGGCGCCGCCGTGATCAGAACATCCACAAGCTCGTGCAACGGCGCGCAATCGCTGGCGATCGTGGTTTCGAGCGCGAGATCGCCACGGGCATTCAAAATGGCCGCCCCGTGGTCGCCCAGCAGGCCGTTCACCAGCACCACGTCGCCGGGCCGCGCGCGGTCTATGCCCACCTGGAGGCCGGCCCGCACCACGCCGATGCCGGTGGTGGTGATGAAAAGCTTGTCGCATGCCCCGCGCGCGACCACCTTCGTATCGCCTGTCACGATGGAAACGCCGGCCGCCGCCGCCGCGCGCGCCATGGAAGCCACGACTGTGCGCAGGGTTTCGACCGGCAATCCTTCCTCGATGATCACGGCGCAGGACAGCGCCACCGGCCGCGCCCCGCCGACGGCAAGATCGTTCACCGTGCCGCAGACGGCGAGGGTGCCGATGTCGCCGCCGGGGAAGAACAGCGGATCGACGACGAAGGAATCGGTCGTGAAGGCCAGCCGGTCGCCCAGCGCAGCCAGCGCCGTAAGATCGAACCGCGCCTGATCCTCCGGGGCGGGGTGCCCTGCCCCGGCGAAGGTCTCCAGGAACACGTCCTCGATGAGATCGCGCATGGCCGTGCCGCCGCCGCCATGGGCCAGGGTCACGGTGGCTTGCGTCACGCGGCGGGGCCGGCGTACGGGCCGGTCAAAAGGAATGTTCATGCCGCCCCCTTCATGCCGCCGTATTGATAATAGGCCGCGCATGCACCCTCGGAGGAAACCATAAGCGCTCCCAATGGCATCTCCGGCGTGCAACCGGTGCCGAAGACCGGGCAGGCCCAGGGCTTCACGGCGCCGGTGAGCACCTCGCCGCACCGGCAGGCGTCGGGGTCGGCCACCTTCACGTCTGGTACCGCGAACCGGCGCTCCGCGTCGAAGGCCGCATAGGGTTCCCGCAGCCGCACCCCCGATTCGGCAATGGAGCCGAGCCCGCGCCATTCGAATGTGGGGCGGGTTTCATATACCTGCGCCACAGCAGCAAGCGCGGCGGGGTTGCCGCCTTCCGGTACCACGCGCGCATATTGATTTTCGATCCGCGCCTCGCCCGCCGCGAGCTGCCGCAGCACCATCAGCAGGGATTGCAGCAGGTCGATGGGCTCGAACCCCGCCACCACCAGCGGCCGGTGGAATTCCTCGGCGATGAAGCGATAGGGCGCGGTGCCGATGACCATGGAGACATGGCCCGGCCCGATGAAGCCGTCGATGCCGAAGTCCGGCTGTTCCAGCAAGGCGCGCAGCGTCGGGATGATGGTGATGTGGTTGCAGAACAAGGAGAAGTTCGAGATGCCCTCGCGTGCGGCGCGCAGCACGGTCAGCGCCGTTGATGGCATGGTGGTTTCAAACCCAAGGCCGAAGAACACCACCTCGCGACCGGGATTGCGTCGCGCCAGTTCGAGCGCATCGAGCGGAGAATAGACCATGCGCACGTCGGCGCCGTCCGCTTTTGCCTGGAGCAGGCTCTTGCGTGAGCCCGGCACGCGCATGGCATCGCCGAAAGTGGCGAAGATCACCTCCGGCCGCTCCGCGATGGCGACGCAATCATCCACCCGCCCCATGGGCAGGACGCAGACCGGGCATCCCGGGCCGTGCACGAATTCGATGATATCGGGCAGCAGCCCTTCGAGCCCGTAGCGGAAGATGGCGTGGGTGTGCCCGCCGCACACCTCCATGACGGCCACCGGATTGGTGCGTCCCCGCTCCAAGCGGGCCGCGAGCGCGCCGATTTCCCGGATCAGTCCGGTTGCGAGGGCCGGATCGCGGAATTCATTGACGAAACGCATGATCGCCCCCTGCCCGGCCCGTGCTTGCGGGCTCGACGCTGCCGGTGCGCATCGCGTCCATCTCCGCGTCCATCTCGCCGATCTCGGCGAGCACCTTCAGCGTGGCGGCGGCCTCCGCCTCGTCGATCCGGCTCATGGCGAAGCCCACATGCACCAGCACCCAGACGCCGATCAGCGCGTCCAGCGGCGCGTCCGGCTCGGCCACACACACGACGTCGACACTGCGGCGGACGCCGGAAACATCCACGATCGCCAACATCGCGTCCGCGTCCGCAATGGCGACGATCCGACCGGGAATCCCGAGGCACATGGGTTCGTCTCCTCAATGACGCGCAAAGGTGCGACCGCGGGCGATGCCGTAACGGTCGATCTTGGCCCGCAGGCCGACGCGGGACAGGCCGAGTTCCTCGGCCGCCCGGCTCTTGTTCCAGCGACAGCGCACGAGCGTTTCCATGAGGATAGACGCCTCGATGCGCTCGATGCGCTCCTTCAGCAGGCCACCGTCGGGCAAAGCGATCGGCTGGGACGCGCCTTCCGGCGCGGCGGCCGCGCGCACCACATGGGGCGAGAGGAGATCGGCGCCGAGCTGGGAGCCGGTGGACAGAACCAGCATGCGCAGCACCTCATTCTGCATTTCGCGCACATTGCCGGGCCAGTCATAAGCCTCCATGCAGGCGAGTGCTTCGTCGGTGAAGCCCTTCACCACTTTGCCGTGAAGGTTGCACAGCCCATCCAGGATTGCAGTGGCGAGCACCCGCAGGTCTGCGCGTCGCATGCGCAGCGCCGGCATCAGCAGCACCATCGCCGACAGGCGGTAATAAAGATCCTCGCGGAACCGGCCGCCGGCGATCTCCTGCGTGAGGTCGCGATGGGTCGCGGCCAGCACCCGGACATTGACGCGCTTGGAGTCGTTGGAGCCAACGGGCCGAATCTCGCCCTCCTGGAGGAAACGCAGGAGCTTCACCTGAAAGGCGGGCGAAACATCGCCGATCTCGTCCAGCAGAACCGTTCCGCCGTCCGCTTCGTCCAGCAGGCCGATGCGGGTGGTGTGAGCGCCGGTGAAGGCGCCTTTCTTGTGCCCGAACAATTCGGATTCCAGCAATTCGTCGGGAATCGCCCCGCAATTGACCGCGAAGAACGGGCGCTCCGAACGCAGGCTGGAATAATGGATCGCCCGCGCGAGCAGTTCCTTGCCGGTGCCGGTCTCCCCCTGGATCAGCACCGGAACGTCGAACACGGCCACCTGGGCCGCGCGCCGGCAGGTCTCGTTCAACGGGCTCTCGGGACTGCGGATCAGGGTGTCAAAATGGAAATTCCGCGCCACGCGCTCATGCTGGGCGGCAAGGCGGGCCTGCGCCGCAGGGGCGGCGAGCTTCAGTTCCAGCGAGAGGCGATGATGGTCGCGTTGCAAGGCGAACAGATGGGCGGCATTGCGCGCCACCAGAAGCAATTGGTCGGGATGCCAGGGCTTGGTGATGTATTGGTAGATGCCCGCGCCGTTGATCGCTCCGATCATGTCTTCCGGCTCGGTATAGCCGGTGACGATGACCCGGACGATTTCCGGCCAGCGCTCGCGCACTTCGGTCAGGAAGACGACGCCCGACACTTCCGGCATGCGCTGGTCGCAGAACACCGCCTGAACCCACTCGCTTTCCAGAATGCGCCGTGCCTCCGCCGCGCCGAGGGCGGTGAAGACCTCGAACTCCTCGCCGAGCACGCGCGCCATCACTTCCACCGAGCGTGGCTCGTCGTCCACCAGAAGAAGGGCGGGGCGGGTGCTCACTCCCCTACTCCGCCGCCGTGTGGACGACGCCGCGCAGCGCCTGTGCCCGCTGTTCGGCGGCCCGCGCCAACTCTTCGAGCCGCGTGCGGCGCGCGCCCTCCAGCCAAGCCAGCCATTCCGCAAATCCCACGCCCGATCGGGCGGAAACGGTGATCAGGCGCGCGGTGGGATTGATGCGCGCGACATTTCCGGCAATCGCGTCGAAATCGACGTCCAGATGCGGCAGCAGGTCGGCCTTGGTCAGCAGGACCAAGTCCGCGCCCTGGAAGATATCGGGATATTTCAGCGGCTTGTCCTCGCCTTCCGTTACGGAGAGGAGGGTGATGCGCTTGTCCTCGCCAAGATCGAAGGCCGCCGGGCAGACCAGGTTGCCGACATTTTCGATGAACAATACCCCGCCGGCGGGAAGCGGCAGCCGGTCCATGGCATGGCCCACCATGTGGGCGTCCAGGTGACAGCCCTTGCCGGTGTTGATCTGCACCGCGGGAAAGCCGACCGCGCGGATCCGCTCGGCATCGTTCGCGGTCTGCTGGTCGCCCTCGATGACGGCCGCCGGAACACGGCCGGCGAGCGCTTTCAGGGTCTCGACCAGCAGCGTCGTCTTGCCGGCCCCGGGACCCGCCAGCAGGTTCAGGGCGAAGATGCCATCCGCCGCGAGCCGGACGCGGTTCTGTGCCGCGAAGCCGTCGTTCTTGGCCAGGATGTTCTGCTCGATCTCCACCATGCGGCGCGCATCCAGGCCGGGCGCGTGGCTGTGTTGCGGTTGCGCCGGTTCGCCAGGATCGTGGGAATGGGCGTGGGCATCAGAGTGTGTGTGGGAGTGCCCGTGTGCGTGCCCATGATGGTGCGCCCCGTCGTGGGGCACTGACTCATGAGAATGGGAATGGGCGCCCTGCGACGCCTGTGCCGCATCGGGACCGGACAGGGTGACGGCATCGGAGCCACAACCGCAGGCGACGCACATCACACGACCTCCAGATCTTTGATTTTCATCTCGGTACCGCCATTGGGCACCAGCCGTTCGCCGCCGCAGACCGGGCAGGGATCGAGTCGCCCGGCGAGCGGCACCGTGGTTCCGCAGGCGAAGCACCAGGCGGTCCCGCCCTCGGTGATCATCACCAGTTCGGCACCTTCGGCGAGCGATCCGCGCATGACAACGTCGAAGCCGAAGCGCAAGGCCTCGGGCTCCACGCCGGCAAATGCACCGATCGCCAGGCGCACCCGCGTGACGCGCGAAAAATTCTGCGCCCGCGACGCCTCTTCCATCGCGGTCCGCAGGCTTTCGCAGAGCGCCATCTCGTGCATGTCATGCCTCCGAAGCAAAGTGGAGGGTCAGCGGAACACAGGGATTGACCGCGCATTCGGCAATCCGCGCCAGCATCTGCGCCTCGCGCCGCGCCGGCAAGGCCGCGAGCATCTGGGCGAACAGGCCGCCCGGCGCCACCATCTCGCCGGCCGCGGCGAGCAGGCGGTCCTGCAGCGCCGTCAGCGCCGCCAGGT
>NCEH01000021.1 GCA_002304505.1 Rhizobiales bacterium 32-66-11
CACGCCGAACAGCACCACCCCCGCGCCGAGGATCAGCACCGCCTGGAGCACGCCCACCAGCACATAGGGGATGATCTTGCCGAGCATGATCTCCACCGGATGGATCGGCATGGAAAGCAGGCTTTCCAGCGTGCCCCGCTCCACCTCGCGCGTCACCGACAGAGCGGTGAAGATGAGCATGGTCATGGTGAGGATGGTGCCGAGCAGGCCGGGCACGATGTTGAGCTGGGAGGTGCCGGCGGGATTGTAGCGCCGGTGCTGGACGATCTCGAACGGCATGGCCCCGGCCGCGTCCACGTACCGGATCTGCTTGAGCGCCGTGCCGACGATGCCGGCGAGCGCGCCCAGCGCATTGCCCGCCGCCACGGGATCGGTGGCGTCCGCCGCCACCAGCAGCTGGGGATCCTCCCCGCGCCGCAGCGCCCGTTCGAAGCCGGCGGGAATTTCCACCAGGAACAGCACCTCGCCGCCGCGCACCATGTGCTCGGCCTCCGCCTCGCTCTTCGCCTCGCGGGTGAATTCGAAGAAGGCGGTGTTGCGCAGCGCGGCGAGGATCGCTCGCGTCACCTCGTTGTTCTCATGGCTGAACACCGCCGTCGGCAAATGGCGCGGCGTGGTGTTGATGGCATAGCCGAACAGCACCAATTGCAGCAGCGGGATCATGATCATGGTGGCGAACGTCACCCGGTCGCGCCGCAGCTGGATGAATTCCTTGCGCACCATCGCCGAGACGCGGCGAGCGAAGCCGGGAAGGCCGATCATCGCAGCGTGTCCTTCGACCGGCTCATGAGGTCGATGAACACATCTTCCAGCGTCGGGGAATCCTTCTCGAACGCCAGGTCCGGCCGGGAGCGATAGGGCGCGAGCGCGGCGTCGAGGGCGTTCAGGTCGCGCCCGGAGATGTGCAGGCGGTTGCCGAACGGCGCCACCATGTCCACCCCCGCCGCGGCGTCCAGCTCGCGCGCGAGCACCGCCATGGTGCGGCCGGGATCGGCGCCGGCCACCGCCTCCACGGTGAAGGTGGAGAGGCCTGAGGCGGCGATCACGTCCGGCACGCGCCCTTCCGCCAGCAGATGGCCATAGGCGATGTACGCGATTTCGTGGCAGCGCTCGGCCTCATCCATGTAATGGGTCGAAACCAGCACGGTCAGCCCCTCGGCGGCGAGCGCGTGGATCTGCGACCAGAATTCGCGCCGCGCCTGGGGGTCGACGCCAGCGGTGGGCTCGTCCAGCAGCAGCAGTTCGGGCGAGGGCAGGATGCAGGCGCCGAGCGCGAGGCGCTGCTTCCATCCGCCCGACAATTCCCCGGCGAGCTGCTTGCCGCGTCCCTCCAGGCCGAGCCGCTCCAGCGCCTTCTGGGCGGCCTGCTCCGGCTTGAGCACGCCATAGAGGCGGGCGACGAATTCCAGGTTCTCGCGCACCGAAAGGTCGGCATAGAGCGAGAATTTCTGCGTCATGTAGCCGACGTGGCTGCGGATCTCGCGCGCCTGGGTCAGGATGTCGAGCCCGAGACATGTGCCGCGCCCGGCATCGGGGGTCAGCAGGCCGCACAGCATGCGGATGGTGGTGGTCTTGCCCGAGCCGTTGGGGCCGAGGAAGCCGTAGATCTGTCCCTTGCGCACCCGCATGGAGAGATCGTCCACCACCACCCGGTTGCCGAAGGATTTGCGCAGGCCTTCCACCTCGATGACGATGTCGCGGCCGTTCCCCGCATCCGGAAGCGGCGTGGACGCCGGGGCGGCGGGGCCGGGCGCGCTCACCGTCCTGCACCCGCCAGCGTGACCGTGACCGGCTGCCCCGGCCGGGCGGCGGAAGGCTCGCGCGGGCGCGCTTCCACGAGATAGACCAGCTTGGCGCGCTCCTCGCGGCTGTAGATCACCGGCGGGGTATATTCGGCCACATCGGCGATGTAGGTCACGTCGGCGTTCAGCGGCGGGCAATTGTCGCACGACACCGCGACCGGGGCGCCGAGCGCGATCTTGGCGAGGGCCGCCTGGGGCACGAAGAAGCGCACCTTTACCAGCCCCGGCGGCAGGAGCGAGGCCACCGGCCGCCCCTCGGGCACCAATTCGCCCACGCGATAATAGAGCGTCTGCACGGTGGCGTCCGACGGCGTCTTCAGCGCCCTTCGGTCGAGCCGGATCTGGGCGGCGTCGCGATTGGCTTTCGCCTGCATCACCGCCTGTTGCGCGGCGGCGATATCCTCGTCGCGCGCGGCGATGCGGGCATTGTCGATCTGGCGCTGCACCTCGTCGAGGCTGGCCTGGTTCTGGTCATATTGGTGCTGGGCCGTGTCGAGGCTCGCTTGCGAGGAGGCCCCCTTCGGCACCAGGGTCTTCTGGCGTTGAAGCTCGATGCGCGAGAGATCGAGCGCGGCGCTCGCCCGCCGCTGGGCGGCATCGAGAATGGCGATTTCCTCCGGCCGCTGCTGGGCCGCCTTCGCCTTGTCGAGCCGCGCCTGGGCCTCGCCCAAGGCGGCGACCGTGGCGGCAAGGTCCGCCTTCTGGACATCGTCCTCCACGCTCGCGATCACGGACCCCGCCTTCACCGCGCTGCCCTCGGCGACCGGCAAGGTGACCACGCGCCCCGGTTCCTGCGGGCCGATGAACAGGAGATCACCTTCCACATAGCCGGTGAACTGATTGTCCGGCGGCGCCGAGCAGCCGGCGAGCGCGAGCAGTGCGAGCAGTGCGAGCACCGCGAACGGGGACAGGCGCGCAAAGGCGGGGCGTACGCGGGCGGGGCTCATGCGTCCGTGCTCCCGAGGCCGCGCAGCAGCACGTCCCGATAGGTTTGGATGAAGGCGCGCACGTCGAGCGGCGCGATATGCGCGAACAGGCTGTTCCAGACCAGCGATGTCATGGCGGGAGCAATCACGATCTGCGGGAAACGGACGGCGGCATCGGAGGTGATCTCGCCGCGGGCGAGCCCGCGCTCGGCGATGGCGCGGATCAGGGCCACGCCCCGCGCGACCACTTCGCGATGATGGAACGCCGCGAGCTCGGGAAAGCGCGGGCCTTCCGCGATCATCAGCAGGAGAATACCCCGCGCCGGCCCCTCGACGATGCGCGAAATCAAAATTTCGGAAATCGCGTGCAGCAGCTCGCGCGTCGTACCCTGGTAGGCGGGCAGCAAGGCGGCGGCATCGCTGAGCGCCGGCGCCACCGTATCCTTCACCACCGCCTCGAACAGCGCCTGCTTGTCGGGGAAATAGAGATAGAGCGTGCCTTTCGCGACCCCGGCGGCGCGGGCCACATCCTCCAGGCGGGTGGCGGCATAGCCTTGCGCGGTGAATTTCGCGAGCGCCGCCGCCAGGATCGCCGCCTGCCGCGCCTCGCGCTGGCCGGGGCCGGTCGCCGCGCCGGCCCGGCGGCGTTTCGCGGCGGGGGGAGAGGAAGAGGAAGGGGAAGAGGAAGCGCGATCGGTCATGGCGCATCATGCCAAATCATGACTGACGAGTCAGTCATAAATTCGGAACCAGCCCCCTTTTTTCAGGGAGCGCGCCCGGGGGGTGGTGCGGGACATTCGGCCTCGCAGCAGCGGGGGCAGGCACGGACCGCTTCAAGACAAACGGTTCGATGGCGAAGATAAATGTGCGCCGCACCCAACGGGATGCCCCAGGTGCGCCGAACAGCGCGCCCGGCTACCGGTATGCCAGATACGTGCAGGCGTTAATAAAGTTGGCGATATTGTCTAAAAATCATCGCTCTGTGTGCTGTTGTGGACCCTTGGCTTCTGATAAGCCGAGTCTACCCCTTGGGGCACTGGGAGGATGAATCATGACGCGCTTTCGAGTGATGCTGGCGGCTGTGCTGCTGGCAGGTTCCGTTGGCGGTGCTAGCGCGCAGACCATGAGCTATGCGGACGCAGCCGGCCTGTTGGCTCAAAGCTGCGGCAAGGACATTCAGAAGTATTGCTCGACCGTCAATCTGGGCAACGGCGCGCTGGTCGCCTGCATGGACAAGAACATCACCAAGGTCAACGCACAGTGCAAGGCGGACTATGCGGCGGCTCAGGCCTCCATCGCCAAGCGCGATGCGGCCCAGGACTCGATCGTCAAGGTGTGCAACGCCGATGCCGCGCGCTTGTGCCCGGGCATGATCCCGCAGGACGGCAACCTTCTGTCGTGTCTGCTGGAGGCGACCAAGGTGGTCTCCGGTGCCTGCAACCAGGCCATTACCGACGCCGGCTATCGGTGATCGTCCCGCAATCCCGCACTCGCTTGAACAAGGACGACCCCCATGACGTCGCCTCTGATCCGTTTCGCGCTGGCGGCAGCGCTCACCTTTGCCGCAGCTCCCGCGGTCGCGCAGACCTCGCTGAACAACAGCCAGATCCTCCAGGGTCTCCAGGGCCTGACTGACACCGCGCCCGTGATCACCGCGCAGCAGATGCGCGACCAGGTCCAGGCGCACATGGTGCAGTATCCGGGCGAGGCCCTCACCCGGCCCTCGCTCGCGCTGCATCTGGACAAGCTGCCGCAGATCAACGTGCAGATTCAGTTCCGCCTCAATTCGGCGATCATCGATCCCTCGTCCTACCGGACGCTCGGGTCCATCGCCGATGCGATGCACAATCCGATCCTGCACGGCTACAAGTTCATCGTCACCGGCAATACGGACGTGACCGGCTCGCGCGAAACCAATCTCAAGCTGAGCCAGGCCCGCGCCGATGCGGTGGTGACCGCGCTGACCACCACGTTCAACGTCAACCCCTCCCGCCTGGAAGCGGTCGGCCTGGGCGAGGAAGTGCTGCTCGACTCGAAGAATCCCACCTCGGCGATCAACCGCCGCGTGCAGATCTTCACCGTCGGGCGCGTCGGCGCCAAATGAGCCAACAGGGTCGGCGCAGGAACCGCAAGGCTTCCCGCGCCGACCCTGGCGCCCTTGAGCTGAACCGATAGGGCCGCGCCCGTCGCGTCCGGCCTCGGCAGCCCGCACCCTCTCCCCCGATGGTCGCGCTTGAAACGCGCGCGCTTTGCGACCCTTATGCCTGCCCGCCCCGGAAGAAGGGCAAGCCTCACGAGGGCAACCTCGCCGAGGGCGAGATCACCAGGCACCTAAGGAGTCGTTCATGCTGCCCGAGTTGCGCGTTCTGTTTTTCGAGGACCTCACCGTCGGCATGTCGGAGGAGCTGCGCAAGACCATCGTCTCCACGGACGTGGTGGGGTTCGCCGAAGTGACCGGCGACCGCAATCCGATCCATCTCTCCGAGCATTTCGCCGCCAAGACGCCGTTCGGCACCCGCATCGCCCATGGCCTCTATACCGCCAGCCTGATCTCAGCGGTGCTGGGCACCCGCCTGCCGGGGCCGGGCGCGGTCTATATTTCCCAGACGCTGAATTTCCGCGCGCCGGTGAAGATCGGCGACGTGGTGGTGGTGCGGGTGGAAGTGGCCGAGCTGATCCCCGAGCGGCGCCGCGCCCGCCTCGCCTGCACCTGCAAGGTGGGCGACGAACTGGTGCTGGATGGCGAAGCCTGGGTGAAGGTTCCCGCCAAGGCCGAAAGCGCGCCGAGCCCGCTGCGCCCCGCCGCCGGCTGATGGCGCCCGCGCCGGGCGTCACGCCTCAGCGATGGGCGCCCGGCACCCACAGCACGTCGCCCGCGCCGTGCCCGTTCACATAGCGGCTCGCCACGAACAGCAGGTCGGACAGGCGGTTCATATATTGGATCGCCGCCGGGCCCACCTTCTCGCCCGGCGCCTGGGCGAGCGCCACCATCTGCCGCTCGCCGCGCCGCGCGATGGTGCGGGCGAGATGCAGATAGGCGGCGGCCGGGGTGCCGCCGGGCAGCACGAACGAGCGCAGCGGCGACAGGTCCGCGTTCAGCCGGTCGATATCGGCTTCCAGCTTGTCCACCTGGGCCGGCACGATGCGCAGCGCCTCATAGGCCGGCGGCGGCGCGCCGGGCCGCTCGGGCGTGCACAGATCGGCGCCGAGATCGAACAAATCGTTCTGGATGCGCGCGAACATGGCGTCGAGATCGGGCGCATCCGCCAGATGCAGCCGCACTAGGCCGAGGGCGGCATTGGTTTCGTCCACGGTGCCATAGGCTTCCACGCGGGCATCATATTTCGAAACGCGCTCGCCGGTGCCGAGGCCGGTGGTGCCGTCATCGCCGGTGCGGGTGTAGATCTTGTTCAGCTTGACCACGCCGCGCCCCCGTCACCGTCCCATGGCGAAGATGGTGATCATGATGAGCACGATCGCCAGGAACTGGAACAGCACGCGCAATTGCATCAGCTTCTGCGAGCGCTGCGGCGACCCGCCGGCCGCCAGATTGACCAGCCCGAGCACGAGCACCCCGGCGACGCTGGCCAGCGCCAGTGGAATGAGCAGATAGATGGTCCAATGCAGCATCTCGGCACTCTATGGCATGTTCGCGCGGGTTGGAAACCGCTTGTTGCGTCCGGCGGGGACGGCGGCGGCTGCTAGTTCAGCACGGCGATGGCGCCGTTGAGGCTCGCGGCATAGCAGCCCCAGATCAGATAGGGCACCAGCAGCCAGCCCGCGAGCGCATCCACCTTGAAGCAGGCGCGCAGCGTCGCCGCGAGCGCGACCAGCAGCGCCAGGACGATCAGCAGGCCCGGCCAGATGGCATGAAGGCCGAAGAACACAGGCGACCAGATCGCATTCAGCGCCAGCTGCACCAGGAACAGCACGATCGCCCGGTGACGCGCGGGCGAAGGGAGCACCTTGTCCCACAGCCGCCAGAGGCACACCGCCATCATGAGGTAGAGCGTCGTCCAGGCGATGGGGAAGGTGGCGTTGGGCGGGGTCCAGGCGGGCTTGACCAGCGTCGCATACCAGGTGGGGATCTGCGGATAGGTGGTGACTCCCCCGACGAAGCTCACCACGGCCACCAGCGCGAGGCAGGCAAGAAGCCGCAGGAGCGAGCGCAGGAGCGGGGACGTTCCGGCCGGGGCGGCGGGCATGGGCACTCCATGGGCACGGCCGCGCGCGGCCGGAAAGGCGATTGACCCTCGCGGCCGGAACGCCATCCGTCAAGGGCGCTCTTGCGGTGGGGACACGGCCGGAGGAAGGTCCGCGGCAATGGCACGACTTTCCGAACATTGCCGAAAACGCGGGTCCGCCATGCGTCAAAGAACCCGGAATGTGCGCTTTCCGGCTTGAATATTGCTGCACCGCAGCGCAAAGGGCTGTCAAAGCATTGTCATCTTCGGCCCCGGGCCGCAAACGAGTTTGCCATGTCCAGTCCCTCGACCGCGCCATCGCACCGCCGCCTGAATGCCGCCGATTATCGCACCCTGGTGCTGTCGGCGCTGGGCGGCGCGCTGGAATTCTATGATTTCATCATCTTCGTGTTCTTCGTCACCGTGCTCGGGCATTTGTTCTTTCCGCCCGGCATTCCTGACTGGCTGGTGCAATTGCAGGCGTTCGGCATCTTTGCCGCCGGCTATCTGGCGCGCCCGCTCGGCGGCATCGTGCTCGCCCATTTCGGCGATACGCTCGGCCGCAAGCGCATGTTCACGCTCTCCATCTTCCTGATGGCGCTCTCCACCCTGGGCATCGCCTTTCTGCCGAGCTACCAGAGCATCGGCATTGCCGCCCCGGTGCTGCTGCTCGCCATGCGGGTGCTGCAGGGCGCCGCCATCGGCGGGGAAGTGCCGGGCGCCTGGGTGTTCGTGTCCGAGCATGTGCCCGCCGGCCGGGTGGGCCTGGCCTGCGGCATCCTCACCTGCGGGCTCACCTCCGGCATCCTGCTGGGCTCGCTGGTGGCCACCGCCATCAATCGCGGCTTCAGCCCGGCGGATATCCACGACTTCGCCTGGCGCATCCCGTTCCTGCTGGGCGGCGTGTTCGGCTTCTGCGCGGTCTATCTGCGCTCCTGGCTGGAAGAGACCCCCATCTTCAAGGAGATGAAGATGCGCAAGGCGCTCGCCGCCGAACTGCCGGTGAAGCTGGTGATGCGCCGCTATGCGCCGCAGGTGCTGCTATCCATGGCGCTCACCTGGATGCTCTCCGCCGCCATCGTGGTGGTGATCCTGATGACGCCGACCCTGCTGCAGACCCGCTATGGCATCAGCGCCGCCGACGCGCTCACCGCCAATAGCCTCGCCACGCTGACGCTCTCCATCGGCTGCGTGCTCACCGGCCTGATGTGCGACCGGTTCGGCGCAGGGCGGGTGCTGGCGCTCGGCAGCTTCTGCCTCGGCGCCTCGACCTATGGGCTTTATGCCCTGGTGGGCGCGCAACCGGGGCTGCTGCTGCCGCTCTATGGGCTGGCCGGCTTCTTCGTGGGCATCATCTCGACGACGCCGTTCGTGATGGTGCGCATCTTCCCGCCGGCGGTGGCGTTCTCCGGCGTGTCCTTCTCCTACAATGTGGCCTATGCCGTGTTCGGCGGCCTGACCCCGCTGCTGGTGACGCTGGCGCTCCAGATCGACCCCATGGCGCACGCCCATTATCTGGTGGCCGTGTGCGTGATGGGCGCCCTCATCGGCATCAATCTGTGGGCGCGCGAGACCGCCGGCGCCAAGCTGAGCGCGCCACTGACGCGGGCGTGAAGCCGCAACAGGTCATTTGAAACGAAAAAGGCGGTCCGGGCCGAAGCCGGGACCGCCTTTTTGCTGAGGAAAGCTCAGTTCCCGCCTTCCAGCAGGCGGCGGGCGATGACCTGGGCCTGGATCTCGGCCGCGCCCTCGAAAATATTGAGGATGCGCGCGTCGCACAGCAGACGCGAGACCGGATATTCCAGCGCAAATCCGTTGCCGCCGTGGATCTGCAGGGCATTGTCCGCCGCCGCCCAGGCGACGCGGGCGCCGAGCAGCTTGGACATGCCGGCCTCAAGATCCGTGCGGCGGCCCTCGTCCTTGGCTCTAGCGGCGAAATAGGTGATCTGGCGGGCGATCATGGTTTCCACCGCCATCATCACGATCTTGTCGGCGACGCGGGGGAAAGCGATCAGCGGCTTGCCGAACTGGATGCGCTCCTCGGCATAGCGCAGCGCGGTTTCCATGGCCGCCTGGGCGACACCCACGGCGCGCGCGGCGGTCTGGATGCGGGCGGCCTCGAAGGTGTTCATGAGCTGCTTGAAGCCCTGCCCTTCCTCGCCGCCGAGCAGCTGGCCGGCCGGCACCTCGAAGCCGTCGAAGCCGATTTCATATTCCTTCATGCCGCGATAGCCGAGCACCTCGATCTCGCCGCCGGTCATGCCCTTGGCGGGGAACGGCTCTGCGTCCGTGCCGCGCGGCTTTTCCGCCAGCAGCATGGACAGGCCGCGATAGCCCGGCTCGGCCGGATTGGTGCGCACCAGCAGCGTCATCAGATCGGCGCGGACGGGATGGGTGATCCAGGTCTTGTTGCCATTGACCTTATAGACCGCATCCTCCCCTTCGCCCTCCTTCACCGCGCGGGTGCGCAGCGAGGCGAGGTCGGAACCGGTGTTGGGCTCGGTGAACACGGCGGTGGGCAGGATCTCGCCCGAGGCGAGCTTGGGCAGATAATAGTCCTTCTGCGCCTGGGTGCCGCCGCCGAGGATGAGTTCGGCCGCGATCTCCGAGCGGGTGCCGAGCGAGCCGACGCCGATATAGCCGCGCGACAATTCCTCGGTGACCACGCACATGGCTTCCTTGGAGAGGCCGAGGCCGCCGTATTCCTCCGGGATGGTGAGGCCGAACACGCCGAGATCGGCCAGCCCCTGGATGATCTCCATGGGGATATAGGCATTCTTCAAATGCCATTCGTGGGCGTGGGGGGCGACCTCCGCCTCGACGAAGCGGCGGATTTCCGTGCGCATGGCCGCCATGGTCTCGTCGAGCCCGGATTCGCCCACGGTGCCGCCATGGCTCTCGCGGATCAGGGCGGCGAGCGCGGCCCGGCTCTCGGCGGTATTGCCAGAGCGTGCCAGTTCGGCGATCGCCGGCTCGGCCCGCAGGGCGGCGATGGCTTCGGTGCCGAGGAACAGATCCTCCAGCCGCACGATCTCGCCCTGGCTCATGGGGATGCCGCCGAGGATCTGCGCCACATATTCCCCAAGGCCGATCTGCACCAGCAGCCGCTCGGTGGCGCCGAACTGGCCGGTCTCGGTCAGGCTGTCGGCATAATGCACCAGCTCGCGCACGCCGAAGACATAGGTCGCGAGCCAGGCGAGGCCGTGGGCGGCGCGCTGCTCGGCATCCAGCAGCTTTGAGGACAGCTTGCCGCCCTCGCTCACCCGCGCGCGCACCTGGGAGGTGGCTTCCGCGAGCACGCTTTGCAGGACATGTGTCGCCGTCCGGCCGAGGGCCACGGCGTCGATGGGGGCGGCATCGAGCGCTTGAAGCGCGGCACTGCTGGACATGGCGGAATTTCCTCAGGTTGTGCGATGCGGAATTTTCTTGCCAGATTATCCCGCGACCGCCGCGACGCAACGGGAGATTTGGCTAATACGGCGCAGGCGCGCCCCCGCTTTCGGTCGAAAAAAACGATCCCAGAAGGCACCCCCGCTCAGGCGGCATCCTTGCGCGCCTCGGCAAGGCGGGCGGCAAGCTCGATGAGATTGTCGTGGATATAGGCACAGCCGGCGGCCGCCGCATAAAGCGGCATCAGGCTCGGCCCCTCCCCGGCGAGCGCGCCGGAACTGCCGAGCCGTTCCAGCTCCGCCTGAAGCGCGGCCACGGCGGCATCGGTGGCGGCAAGGTCCGGCGGCGGCCCCCCGCCGCGCAGGGCGGAGGCGATGCCGCGCACCCCCTGCGCGAGCGCCTGCGCCGCCGCCGAGAGCACGGGCCGCACCTGGTCCGCCACCGCCGGCGGCAAGGGCCGGTCGGCTCCGCGCAGCAGGATGATCACCGAATGCCATAAGCGCCGCCCGCCGCGCACGATCGGGCCGGGATCGGGCGCGACATTGAACGGGCCCACCCGCTCGCGCCGCGCCTCCCCGGCCCGCACGTCCGCCGCCCGCAAGGTGGCGCGCACCTTATGGTTCAACACGTCCATGCGCGCCGGATCGAGGCCGCCGTCGAGCAGCGCGGCGACGCCGGCCTCCAGCAGGTCCGCGCTCGCCTCCAGCGCATCGGCCACATGAGGAAACAGATAGCCGAGCGCCTTGTCCGGCAGCACCAGCAGCGCGCAGGCCAGTCCCACGGCGCCGCCGAGCGCGATTTCGGACACGCGTTCCAGGCCGGAAATCCAGGGTTCGGCATGGGTCGGATCGGCCAGCATCACGATCACCACCGTCACCGGGGCGAGCTTGAAGCTGGGATTGCGGGCCGCGAGAAAGGCGGACACGAACGTGCCGAGCAGCAGCAGCGCGAAGGTGAGGCTCCAGGACGGGCCGGCGATCATCGCCAGCGCCACGCCGATGACGCCGCCCGCCAGCGTGCCGAGGCAGCGGTCCACCGCCACCGCGAGGCTCGCGCCGATCGAGGATTGCACCACCAATATGGCGGTCAGCACCGCCCAATAGCCCTTCGGCAGGTCGAACAGCCATGCCAGCAGAAAGGCGATCGCCGCCGCCACGGTGGCGCGGACCGCCAGGCGAAGATGGGCCGGATCGATATGTGGCAAAGGGAGTTACCTCTGGACAGATGGCCCCGCGACGGGCTTCTCCTTATCATGTGTGCGCCGTAGAGGAATGCGCCTCGCGCCGACACCCCCCGTCGCGCGGCATGCGGCCAGAGGAGACGAGCCCGGGAATGGTGATGCGCGCCTACCGAATCGTGATGGATGCGGTGTGGACCTTCGTCGCCGACGACGGCTGGGCCATTGCAAGCCACATCGCGCTGTCGATCCTGATGTCCCTGTTCCCGTTCCTGATCTTCGTCACGGCGCTGGCCGGATTTCTCGATCTGCGGCCACTCGCGAACGAGACCATCCAGCTCATCCTCGACACCTGGCCGCAGCAAGTGGCGGCGCCCATCGCGCGCGAAATCCACAGCGTGGTCAACCAGGTGCGCACCGATGTCATCACGTTCGGCGTGGTGCTGGCGCTGTATTTCTCCTCCAACGGCATCGAGAGCCTGCGCATCGGCCTCAACCGGGCCTATCAGGTGAAGGAGGCGCGCTCCTGGTACCGGCTGCGGCTGGAATCCATCGTGTTCGTGGTGATCGGCGCGGCCGGCATGCTGGCGCTGTCCTTCCTGGTGGTGCTGGGGCCGCTGATCTGGCGCACGGTGCTCTATAATGTCCCGGCGCTCCAGCCGCTGAGCGGCATCGTTACCGCCGCGCGCTTCGGCGCCACCACCATCATTCTCATCATCGGCCTGCTGGTGGCGCATCTGTGGCTGCCGGCCGGGCGGCGCTCGCTGCGCGAGGTGACGCCGGGCATCGTCATGACGCTCACGCTCTGGCTGGTGGCGGCGACCGTGTTCGGCATCTATCTCGCCGAATTCCCGGCCAATTACGTCACCACATATGCCGGCCTCGCCTCGGTGATGATCGCGCTCGTGTTCCTTTACCTCACAGCCACCATCTTCGTGTTCGGCGGCGAGTTCAACGCCGCCATCGCCCGCGCCCGCGAGGCCCGCCAGCGTGCGCGCCGGGACGCTGCCGCGCGCAATCAGCTGGTGATGGAGCCCGATCTGTGAGGCCGGCGGACGCGGCGCTGGTTGCGCCGGTTCCCCCGCCGGACGGGCGCCAATCGCCCACCGCGCTGGCGCTGCAACGCGGCGTGCTGCGCCATTTCGCGGCGCTGGGGCTGATCGGCATTCCCGAATTCTGCCTCGCCTCGGGCCGGCGGGCGGATATCGCCGCGCTCGACCTCAAGGGCGAGGTGAGCATCGTGGAAATCAAATCCAGCGTCGCCGATTTCCGCGCCGACGCCAAATGGCCCGACTACCGTCGCCATTGCGACCGGCTCTATTTCGCCGTGACGGTGGATTTTCCGCTGGAGCTGCTGCCGCTCGATGTCGGCATTCTGGTGGGCGATGCATTCGGCGCGGCGGTGATCCGCCCGGCGCCGGCCCATCCCTTGCCGGCGGCCACCCGCAAGGCGCTGCTGATCCGCCTCGCCCGCGCCGGCGCCGGCCGCCTCGCCGCCCTCCATGATCCCGAACTGCGGGGCATGGCGGACCTTTAGAGCGCGATCCGCCCCTAGGGAACCACTTGGTGGTTCCCTAGGGGCGGTGAATCGCCCTCTCGCATATTGAATAGAGCCAGATGCGCTATTTGCCTGCCGCGTCGATGAGCGCGAACAGGGTCGCCGGCGCCACGGGCGCATCCCAGCGCTGGATCACCTTGCCGTCGATCCCCACCAGGATCACCTGGAACGCGTCCGGCGCCACGTCCAAGCGCTGGCGCTGGGCGGGGGTGAGATCATCCAGATCGATCACCACCAGATCGCGCGCGAGCACGCCCGCGACGGCCTCCTTCAGGCTTTTCGTCTGCTCGGCGAGGGCGGCGGACTCGCTGTCCGGCGCGACGATGAAAACCGCCGGCGCGCGCCCGCGATAGGTGTCGAGATTCTGCGCCCGGACGGCGCACGGCACCTGGAGCGCCGCCATCAGGGCGAGCGCAAGGGCCAGGCGAACGAGGGAGGGTCCTGCCATGCCGCCGGTTGTCCGCTTCGTCGATGAGAAGGCGCCGCCCCGTGGACACGGGCCGGACGGGTCGCGGGAACCCGCGCCTGAAGCCGTAACGCCGAAGCCCGGCGTCCGGTTCCAGCTTATCACGACCCCTGAATCAGATCGCAACCACCAGCCGCATCACCGCGGTGCACGTTTGGCCAGGATACGCTGCAACGTGCGACGGTGCATTGACAGCCGGCGGGCGGTTTCCGAGACGTTGCGGCCGCACAATTCATAGACCCGCTGGATATGCTCCCAGCGCACCCGGTCGGCGGACATGGGATTTTCCGGCGGCGAGGGCTTGTGGTCGGCATTGGCCATCAGGGCGGCGACGATATCGTCGGCATCGGCGGGCTTGGCGAGATAATCCACCGCGCCGAGCTTCACCGCCGTCACCGCCGTGGCGATATTGCCATAGCCGGTGAGCACGATGGCGCGTGCGCCGGGGCTCTTCTTCTTCAGTGCCGAGATCACGTCGAGCCCGGTGCCGTCGCCGAGCCGCATGTCCACCACGGCATAGGCCGGCGCGCCGCTCTCCACCAGGGCCAGGCCCTCGGCCACGCTCTCGGCGGTGGACACCTCGAAGCCGCGCGCCTCGAGCGCACGCGCCAGGCGTTGGAGAAACGAGCGATCATCGTCGACGATCAGGACGGAGCGCGGGCCCTCGATCTCGGGCAAGGTGGGTTCAGGCATCATCTCGTTTACCTCTTGGGCGCCTGTTCTTCCAGCGGCGCCTGTTCCGGCCGGGGTGACCTTGCGGCCGCCTCAGCCCGGCTTTGCTTCAGCATAGGCGGCGGGAAGCGGGTTTGTCCCGCCGTCGTCGGGATCCATCTCGATGGTGTTGCGCAGCCAGGAGATCTTCACCTCGGCGCCGCGGCCCGGCGCTGCCCGGTTTTCCACCACCAGCGCGGCGCCGGTGCGCTCCAGCAGCGTCTTGGCGATGAAGAAGCCGAGGCCGAGCCCGCTTTCCTCTTCGCTGTTCTGGCGGTCGCGGGCGCGGCTGGTGACATAAGGCTGGCCGATGCGGTCGCTGACCTCGGGCGAGAAGCCGGGGCCGTCGTCCCGCACCAGGATGTCCATCCGGGTGGTGGTCCAGCGCGCCTCGATCTCCACCCGTGCGGTCGCGAAATCCACCGCATTCTCCACCAAGTTTCCCAACCCATAGATGAGGCCGGGATTGCGCGCCAGTACCGGTTCCTGCGTGCGGTCCTCGGGCAGGGTCACGGAAATGAAAATGCCGAAGTCGCGGTGCGGGCCCACCACCTCCTCCAGCAGCAGCGACAATGGCATGCGGTCGAACGGCGCGTCGCCCGAGCCGAGCGAGGCCAGGGTCTGGAGAATGTCGCGGCAGCGCTGCACCTGGTCGCGCAGCAAGGCGATGTCCTCGGCCATGGGATGGTCGGGCGGGGTGCCGCGGGCCATCTCCTTCACCACCAAGGCGATGGTGGCGAGCGGCGTGCCGAGCTCGTGGGCGGCGGCGGCGGCGAGGCCGTCCAGCTGGGAGAGATGCTGCTCGCGCGCCAGCACCAGCTCGGTGGCCGCGAGCGCATCGGCGAGTTCCCGCGCCTCCTCGGTGACGCGCCAGGAATGCAGGCCGATGAAGCCGATCGACACCGCGATCGAGACCCAGGTTCCCGCCAGGAACAGGTCCGGCAAGGCCGGGGCATCGGGGCCGGACCAGGGCAGCGGCTGGTGCCACAGCCCCACCGCGCCGGCGCAGCCCATGGCCAGCACGCCCAGCGCCACCGTGGTGCTCCAGGACAAAGCGGTGGCGGAAATGGTCACCGGCGCCAGATAGAGCAGGGCGAACGGATTGTTCAGGCCGCCGGTCAGATACAGCAGGGCGGTGAGCTGGAGCACGTCATAGGCGAGCAGCGGACCGGCGGCGGCATCCTCCAGCCGGCGCGCGATCGGGAACCGAACCCGCAGCAGGAGGTTAACCAATGCGGAAAGCGACACCACCAAAAGGCAGGGCATGAGCGGAACCGGAAATCCCAGCAGGCCATGGACCACCAAAAGGGCCAGAACCTGCCCGGCCACCGCCAGCCAGCGCAGACGGATCAGCGTGTCGAGCCGAAGTCCGAAGGATCTTCCATAAGGGAAGGTCGCTGATCCATATTGCATGCCGGGTTCTCTGTGTGGCGTCAGGACATCGTTAGGCTGGCGCAAGCATAATGGTGGATGACATGGGTCAACCCTTTGGTAGACCTTTTGTCGAGATTGACCGCTCGAAAACCCGGCCACACTCTCGTGCGATAAGAAAGAACGTGAGGGACGACCATGGCTATCGGTGAATTCGGCGGCGCCGCGCGCCAGCCAACCGCGAACGGAAGCAGTCTGTCCGCGCCCTTGTACTGGATGTATGAGATGACGCATGCGGCGCTCAACCCCTCGCGGGCGCTCGCCGATGCCAGCCGCATGTTCTTCGCCAATCCCATGAATCCCGCGTCCCACACCACCGCCGGCAAGTCCATGGCGGCGGGTTTCGAACTGTTCGAGCGCACCACCCGCCGCTACGGCAAGCCGGAATGGGGCATTACCCATACCATGGTCAGCGGCATGAAGGTGCCGGTCCATATCAATCCGGTGTGGAGCCGCCCGTTCTGCCGGCTGCTGCATTTCTCGCGCGCGTTCGAATATCCGCCGCGCCGCCCGCAGCCCAAGCTGGTGATCGTGGCGCCCATGTCGGGCCATTACGCCACCTTGCTGCGCGGCACGGTGGAAGCCTTCCTGCCCACCCACGACGTCTATATCACCGACTGGACCGACGCCAAGATGGTGCCGCTGGCGGAAGGCCGGTTCGGGCTCGACGATTACGTGGATTATCTGATCTCCATCTTCCGCAGCTTCGGCGGTGACTGCCACGTGCTCGCGGTGTGCCAGCCGGCGGTGCCGGTGCTGATGGCGGTTGCGCGCATGGAAGCCGAGCAGGACCCCAATGCGCCGCGCTCCATGATCCTCATGGGCGGACCCATCGACACCCGCGAGGCGCCGACCGCCGTGAACCGGCTGGCCATGGACAAGGGCATCGAATTCTTCCGCCGCAACGTCATCACCACCGTGCCGTGGGCCCATCCCGGCGCCATGCGGCAGGTGTATCCTGGGTTCCTGCAACTCACCGGCTTCATGAGCATGAACCTCGACCGCCACGTCAAGGCCCATTACAACCTGTTCCAGGATCTCGTGAAGGGCGACGGCGAGCCGGCCGACAAGCATCGCGAATTCTATGACGAGTATCTTGCCGTCATGGATCTCTCGGCCGACTTTTATCTTGAAACGGTTGAAAAGGGCTTCATCACCCACGCCCTGCCCAAGGGCGAGATGACCCATCACGGCCATCTGGTGCGGCCGGAGGCGGTGCGCACCGTCGCGCTGATGACGGTGGAGGGCGAGAAGGACGATATTTCCGGCGTCGGCCAGACCTTCGCCGCCCATCGCCTGTGCGCCAACATCCCGCAGGACAAGCGCGCCCATTATGTCCAGCCGGGCGTCGGTCATTACGGCGTGTTCAACGGCTCGCGCTTCCGCTCGGAGATCGCGCCGCGCATTTCCGACTTCATCATGACCCAGGAACGCCCGCGCGCCGAAGCCCACCCCGCGACCGGCTCACGCGCCGGTGCCGATAATGTGACGCAGCTGTTTCCGATCTAGAGCCGGATCCGATCAGGGTCATGGCCGGGCTGGCCCCGGCCATCCCCGCCGGGTCGACCGCGGCCCGTGAAAAGCCAGCGCCACCGGGGCCGGTTGGATGTAAGGGTCAAGCCCATGCATGACGGCGCCCTGCTGCAAGCGCGGCGGACCAGGACTGTCGATCGGTCCTAAAGGCCGCGGCGGAAACCGGCACTCTTTGGCCGTTCGGGCTTTTCCCCTGTCCAGATGCGGCGAGGGGGTAGCGTTTCGACGGCGAATCTTTTCACATTCGGCGATAAGCTTGTCCCAGGCCGCTTCTGGCCCACCCAATCGTCGGGATGCCATGCTCTTTCGCAGGCAGGATACATCGCCGGCGGCGCGGCGCGGCGCCGAATGGATCGACCTGACGGTGGACGGGGAAACCGTGCGGGTCAGCGTGCGGCGGCATCCTACCGCGCGGCGGCTGACCTTGCGCGTGCGCACGGTCTCGCGCGACGTCACGCTCACCGCGCCGCCCCATGTACCGCTCGCGGCGGCCAACGCCTTCGTTCAGCGCCATCTGGACTGGGTGCGCACGCGCCTCGTGCGGCTGCCGCAGCGGGTGCCGTTCGCGCCGGGGGAGATCATTCCCGTGCGCGGCACGCCCCATCGCATCGTCCATCGCGAGAGCCTGCGCGGCACCTGTTCGGTGGAGATCGACCCGCACGACGGCATGCACCTGCTGTGCGTATCCGGCGACCTGCCCCACATCGCCCGCCGGATCACCGATTATCTCAAGCGCCAGGCGCGCGCCGATCTCACCGCGGCCGTGCGCCGCCACGCCGCCGCGCTCCAGGTGGAGATCGGCGCGCTCACGCTGCGCGACACGGCGAGCCGCTGGGGCTCGTGCGCCGCCTCGGGCGACCTGTCGTTCTCCTGGCGGCTGATCTTCGCCCCGCCCCATGTGCTGGATTATCTCGCCGCCCATGAGGTGGCGCACCGGCTCGAAATGAACCACGGCCCGCGCTATTGGCGCGCCGTGGAGCGCATCTTCCCCGAGCGCAGGATCGCCGAAGCCTGGCTGCGCGCCAATGGCGCCGGCCTGCACAGCTACGGCGCCGAATAGGGCCTCAGGCCGTCAGCGCTTGCGGCCGGCGAGCGAGAAAGCGCCCGCGCCGGACACGAAATAGAACATCGTGCCGCCGACGATGGCGAGGTTCTTTAGGAAATGGATCTGCTGCCCGACGGCGGCGGCGGGGTCCGCCACATCCCAGAAGCGATGCGCGATCAGCCCCGTCAGCAGCACGAAGCCGCCGGTGAGGAAAGCGGTGAGGCGCGGCACCACGCCCAGCACCAGCAGGATCGGCAGGCCGATTTCCGCGGTTGCCGCCGCGATCGCCATCAGGTCCGGCGCGGGCAGGCCGAGGCCGGCGAAATATTGCGCGGTGCCGCCCAGATTGGTGGCCTTGCGCACGCCCGAAGGCAGAAGCAGCGCCGCCATCAGCAGGCGGCCGGCCAGCATTGCGAGATCATCGAGACGGTTCATGAGGGCCCCTCCGGCACATTCAAGCCTAAGGGCTCTCTTTGGGGCGGGCGCCTTGTGCGATGCAACATAGCCCCCTCTCACGATGCCGTGACCCAGATCCCGCCCCTAATCCCGGGCGCCCTGTCGACGTATCGTGAACAGCAGATGGGCGGCGAGCGGCAGAAAAACCGAAATTCCGGCGAAGCGGAACAGATGATGCGCGCTCATGAACGCCGGGTCGTATCCCATGGCGAAGCCGAGCACGGTCATGGTTTCCAGCGCGCCGGGCGAGAATGCCGTGATGAGCTTGCCGGGATCGTCATGCGTGAGGTGCGCCGCCAGCAACGCGCAGGCGACCGAGACCGCCAGCGCCACCGCGAACGCGCCGAGCGAGGCGAACAGGCAGGACCGCAAGGTCGCCCGGTCGGTGCCCTGGAACCGCACGCCCACCCCCGCGCCGAGCACCACATAGGCCGGGATCAGCAGGATCGGCGGCACGAAGGCGTGGGAGAGGCCGAAGGCGTGCAGCAGCGCGCTGCCGGCCATGGCGCCCACCAGCATGCCGCCGGGCACGCGCAGGCGATTGAACATCACCCCGGCGGCAAGGCTCACCGCCAGCAGGATCGCGATATCCGTCAGGGAGGAGAGCGGCACCGCCGCCGGCGCGCCTGCGGGATGGCCGACCCGGCCCATCACATGGGGCAGGGCCGCCACCAGCAGGAACAGCCGCATGGCCTGGGAGAAGGCCACCTTGCGCATGTCGGCGGGCGTGGTCGCGGCCATGGCCACCACCGTGCTGAGCGCACCCGGCGCGGAGGCATAGAAGGCCGATTGGGCATCCCAGCGCGCCACCCGCACCAGGAACGCCATGCTGCCGGCCATCACGCCGACCACGCTGACCGCAAGCAGCGCCATGGAGATCGGCCAGGTGGCGGCATGGGTGAGCATGTCCGGCGACATGGCGGTGCCCATGGAGGCGCCGAGCACGAGGAAGCCCACGAACCGCACCGGAGCCGGCACCTCCAGCCGCGCGCCGCACAAGGCGAGCCCGGTTGTGACGATCAGCGCGCCGGACATCCAGGCCGCCGGCAGGCCGAGGTGGAAGAACACCAGCCCCCCGAGCGCGCCGCTGGCGAGGGTGACAAGGCTCGCCACCAGGACGCCCCGGCGCGACGGGAGAGTGAGGGTCATGAGACGATGCCTGAACGCTTCACCGGCCCGTGGGGCGGGCCTCCAGCCAGCGCACCAGCCGGTCGGCGGCGGTTTGCAGCTGCGCTTCGCCGCGGGCATAGCACAGGCGCATGAAGCCTTCACCACCCGCGCCGAAGGCGGTGCCCGGCGCGAGGCCCACATTGGCCTCGTCCACCAGCCGCAGCCCGAGCCGGCGCACGTCGTGTTCCCCTTCGATGCCGAAGAACAGATAGAAAGCGCCGTCCGGCTTCACGAGATCCACTTTTCCGGTGGCCAGCAGCGCGTCGGCGACCAGGTCGCGGCCGCGGCGGGCGCGGGCGATCTGCTCCGCGACGAAGGGTTCGCCGTGCTGGAGCGCCGCCACCGCGCCGCGCTGCATGAAGGCGGCGACGCCGGAGGTGGAATATTGGATCAGATTCTCGATCACCTGCCCGAGCGCGGCCGGCGCCTCGATCCAGCCGATGCGCCAGCCGGTCATGGCCCAGTTCTTCGAGAAGGTCTGCACGAACAAGATATGGTCGTCCGCGTCCATCACGTCATGGAACGAGGGCGAACGGGCGCCTTCGCCATAATGGAAGCGGCCGTAGATTTCGTCCGCGACGATCCACAGCCCGTGTTTGCGCGCCAGAGCCAGCACCGCCCGCAGATCGTCCAGCGAGGCGACGAAGCCGGTGGGATTGGCGGGCGAATTGAGGAAGATGGCGCGGGTGCGCGGCGTCACCGCTTCGGCCAAGCGGGCATGGTCCAGGGCGAAGCCCTCCGGCCCATAGGCGAACGGCACATAGACCGGGTGCGCGCCGGCCTTCTGCGCCGCCGCCGCCGCATTGGGCCAGGTGGGCGAGGGGATCAGCACCTCGTCGCCGGCGCCCAGCGCCATCGCGAAGGCGATCTGGATCGCCTGCATGCCCGAGCCGGTGACGAAGAAGCGCTCGGGATCGCTCGGCACGTCATAGAGGCCGGCGATATAATCGGCGATCGCCGCGCGCAGGTCCGGCAGGCCGCGCTGCCAGGTGTAGAAGGTTTCGCCCGCGTGCAGCGCCTGCGCCGCCGCCTCGCAGATGAAGGCGGGGGTCTGGATATCCCCTTCCCCGGCCCAGAGCGGGATGATGCCGTCGCGGTTGCGACCGTAATTCATCACTTCCACGATGCCGCTCTCGGGCAGGGCGCGCACATGGGCGCGCACCGCATCCAGCAAGGGATCTGCGGCGGGAAGGCTCGAACGCGGGACGGGGGCGGATGCGGTCATGGGGAACAGCCTGGGCAGAAGCCTTTGGGCGCACAGGGCGCGTTGGAAGCGCCCCCTTGGCGCAGGGCGCAATGGGAGCGCGGCGACCATACCCATGTTCGCCCGCCAGCACCCATCAAATGCCGTGACACATAAATCAGCATTCTTGATATGTGGTTTGCATCCCTGCAAACGACACTTGCAGAACGACCCCCTATCCACGCCCGCGCCGCAAGCTTAAGTCGAGGCGATCCCGGGCCCGCGGCCCGGCCTCCTCCATAGGGTGACGCCATGAGCTATAAGATTGATCAGGCCGCTTTGGACACTTTGTTCCTCAAAGCGCGCTCGCAGAACGGCTGGACCGACCAGGGCGTCAGCGAAGCCGAGCTGCGCGCGCTCTACGACCTTGCCATCTATGGCCCGACCTCGGCCAACACCCAGCCCGCGCGCATCCTGTTCCTGGTGTCCGATGAAGCCAAGGCGCGCCTGAAGCCGGCGCTGATGGACGGCAATCTCAAGGCGCTCGCCGCGCCGGTCATCGCCATCATCGGCTATGATCTGGAATTCTACGAGAAGATCCCCCAGCTGTTCCCCCATGCGCCGGGCTTCAAGGATCTGTTCGTGAATAATCCCGGCATGGTCGAGCCCCACGCCTTCCGCAACTCTGCGCTGCAGGGCGCCTATTTCATGCTGGCCGCCCGCGCGGTCGGCCTGGACGTGGGGCCCATGTCGGGCTTCGATGCGGCCAAGCTGGATGCGGAATTCTTCCCGGACGGCAAGGTGAAGACCAATTTCATCGCCGCCCTCGGCCATGGCGACCCGTCCAAGGTCATGCCCCGCCTGCCGCGCCTGCCGTTCGAAGAGGGTGCGAAGATCCTCTGAGCGGCGGACCGGCCGACCCGGTCGATCTTCGACGCTCTCGCGGGGGGCGCCTCTCCCGAGGCGCCTCTCGCCCGAGCCCGCAAAAACGCGTTTGCCGAACTTCGGCGCGCACGTTCGGGCGAACAGGCGGTTTCATCGCCCGGAAAGGCGGCGCGATCGGCCACGGATCCGCCCTTCGTCCGCGGCGCGCAAATGTTTCACGTGAAACATTTTGCCGAAAATAAAGGGTTTGCGCGCCCTTGGCGGGACCGGACGCCGCCTCGCCCCGGCTCTGGGGCGGAATTTTCTACAAATTACCGCCGAGAATTTCGCGCACCAGATCGTCCAGATTTCCCCCCGCATAGAGATGCCCCGGCAGCGCCGCGCGCCGGGCCGCTTCCATGTCGGTGTCCTTGTCGCCGATGAGGAAGGAGCGGGCGCGATCCACCGGCCAGTCTTCAAGCGCGCGCAGGATCATGCCGGGATTGGGCTTGCGGTCGAAGGGGTCGAACCCATCGTCCGCGACGCTACCCTCCGGGTGGAACGGCGCGAGATAGAAGCGGTCCACATGGCCGCCATGGGCGGACAGCGCCAGCGCCAGCGCCGTATTGAACGCCTGCGCCTGTTCCAGCGTATAGAGCCCGCGCGCGATGCCCGACTGGTTGGTGACCACGAACACCAGATAGCCGGCCGCATTCAGCCGCGCCACCGCTTCCCCTGCGCCCGGCATCAGGCGCAGGTCCGCCGGGCGGAAGGCATAGCCGATATCGACATTCAGCACGCCGTCGCGGTCCAGGAACGCGGCGGGACGCAGGGCTTGCGCCTGCGCCCCTTTGTTGTCGCCCACCCTCAATCCTGGCCGGGATCGGCGCGGAAGCTCGCCGCCTCGATGCCGGCGACGGCGCAGGCCTCGTCATTGTCCGAGGTGTCGCCGGAAATGCCGACCACGCCGCAGATGGCGCCTTCGGCATCGCGAATCAGCACGCCCCCCGGCACCGGGATGAGGTCGCCCACCACTTCGCCGGCGGCGGCGATGAAGAAGGGCTGCTCCTTGGCGCGGCGAAACAGCGAGCGCGAGCCCATGCCCAGCGCCAGCGCGCCGCGCGCCTTGCCGATGGCGATCTCGCCGCGCTTCAGGCTGGTGCCGTCCTGGGCCGCGAACGCCTTGAGCGCGCCGCGCCCGTCCAGCACCACGATCGCAAGCGGGCTGAGATTCTGGGCCACTGCCTGGCGCAGCGCCGTGGACAGGATGGTCTGGGCCTGGTCGAGGGTCAAAACCGACATGCGCGTCTCCCGTGCCGCCCCGTGCGACGGCAGGAGGAGTAGTACAAGCCCGGCCACAGGGAAAGACGTGAAGGGAAAGACGCGGAGGCGGTTGCGCCGGCGCGGTTTTTTGTCGATGGCAGGGGCCGCGCGTGGCAGCATCGCGGCGAGCGGGAGAGGGCCGGATCATGCATCCCATCACCAACACCAATCCCAAGCGGCAGATCAACGAGCCGGGGCACCGCCGCAAGTTCCTGGTGGTGATCGACGAAACCCCGGAGTGCGACCGCGCGGTCTATTACGCCAGCCGCCGCGCCGCGCGCACCGCCGCGGGCGTGGTGATGCTGGGGATCCTGGAACTGGAGGGCGCACGCCAGCAATGGCTCGGCATCGCCGACCTCATGCGCGCGGAAGCCACCGAGGCCATGCAGGCCCATCTGGACGATTATGTCGCCCGCGCGCGCCAGCTCGCCGGCATCGAGGCGGAAACGGTGATCCGCGAGGGCGGCAAGAGCGCCGCTCTGCTGGACCTGATCGGCGAGGACCGCGATATCGCCATTCTCGTGCTCGCCGCCGGAACCGGATCGGACGGGCCGGGACCCCTGGTCGCGGCCGCCGCCGGGCCGCATGCAGCGCGCTTTCCCATTCCCGTCACGATCGTGCCCGGCGCGCCCTCGGACGAAGAACTGGACGCCCTCGCCTGACGCGGCCGGGGCGCGGCGCCGCAAGGCCACACGGGATGGAACGGGAGGGGACGGGCGTTGGACTTGTTCGAGGCGCGCAGGCCGGCCACGCTGGAGAGCATCTCCTGGATCCGCAAGGCGTTGCGGCGCGAACTGGCGCAATTGCGCATCGGCGCGGACATCAGCGACGAGGTAGTGCTGGCGCTGGTGGAGCTCGCCACCAATGCGGTGCAGCACGCCCGCCCGCCGGCGCGCGAAATCGCCGTTCGGGTGCGCCTGGAAGGCATCGTGCTGACCCTCGATCTCGAGGATGACGGCGGCCCGTTCCTCGGCTTCGCGGCGGCCTGGGAGGCGGCGAGCCTCACCCGCATGGCGCCCGATGCCGAATCCGGGCGCGGCCTGCCGCTGGCCCGGCATTTCCTCGACCGGGTGCGCTACCAGCCGGGCCCCCCCAACCGCTTCGAGCTGCGCCGCCAACTGGCGCGGCGGCGGCCGCAGGTGCTGGTGGTGGAGGACGAGGAAATTCTCCTGGAGACCTATCTTGGCCTCCTGGAGCCGCATTATCGCGTGATCGCCGCGCGCGACCTGCGCAGCGCGCTGCTGCTGGCGCGCGAAACCAAGGTGGACCTGATCCTCACCGATTTTCATCTCGGCTCCGAGCCGGGCACCGCGCTGGTCGCGGCGCTTGAGGAGGATCGCGACCGGCCGCCCATCCCCATCGTCATGATCACGGCGGATTCCAGCGTGCGGACCCGCGCCCTGGAGCTTGGCATCGACACTTTCCTCATCAAGCCGGTGACGCCGGAAGCGCTGCTGGAAACCATCCAGCTCACGCTCACCCGCGCGCTGCGCCAGCGGCTGCGGCTGTTCCGCTATTTCGGCACCACCCTCAGCCAATTGGTGCAGCCCAACCTGCCCGATACGCTTGGCCCGTTCGCGCTGGCGCTGCTGCACGAAACCGCCGACATCGGCGGCGGCGACCTCGTGGTGCATCTGCCGCGTCCGGGGCGCGAGCGCATCGTGATGGTGGACGTGATGGGCCATGGCATCGATGCCAAGGCCGGCGCCATCGCCCATGCCGCCATGGTGCGCGCGCTGGATCTCGACCCCAGCCTGTCGCCGGGACGCTTCCTCGCCCGCTGGTCGGAGCTGATTTTCGGCGAGCCGGCCTTCGATGCCGCCATCGCCACCGCCTTGGTGGTGGACCTGCTGGCGGACGGGACGATCGAGATCGCCTCGGCCGGCCATCCCCATCCCATGATCCTCAGCGCCACGTCGGCGCGGGCGGTGGCCTGCGAAGGGCCGCTGCTCGGTTTCGCCGACCGTCCGCGCTACGAGGACATGCGCCTGACCCTCGCCCCGGGGGAACGCCTGCTGCTCGCGACCGACGGGCTGGACCCGGCGGAGCTGGCGAGCGGCGGCAGCTGCCCGGACTGGCTGGTGGGCGAAGTGCAGAGCCGCGCCGCTTTGCCCTTGCCGACCGCTGCCGGACGGACCTCCGCGCGCATCTCGGCCCGCCTCGGTCCCGATCCGCAGGACGACTGGATGCTGATCCTGCTGGAGCGCAGCGACATCGCCGCGGCCGAGATTGCTCCCGCGGCCCCCGCGCATGCGGACGCCCAGCGGGATGCCGCGCCGGCGACATCAGGTCCGCCGGAAAACCCCACTTCCCTGCCCCCAGCTTCCCCGCCCCCCGTTTCCTTGGCGCCCGTTGCCTTGGCGCCCGAACCCGTCCCGCCGCCGGTCCCCCCCCATATCCCAGCTGCGGCGGATGCGGACGGGCTCGACCTGTCCGGCGTCGCGGCCCTGCGCAACGCGGTGAGCCCTGCGGCCTTCCAAGGCCTTGCCGAGCGGTTCGTGGAGAATGCGGCGCGCCGGTTCGAAGCCTGGGACGCCCTGGTCGCGGCGGGCGACGGGGTGGCGCTGCGGCGCGAAGCCCATGCGCTCGCCGGCCTGCTCGGCCAGTTCGGCCTGGCCGGCGCCGCCGACCTTGCCCGACAGGTGGAGCACGCCCCCGACGCTGCGGCGCAGCTCGGCCCCGCGCGCGCCTTGTCCGTCGAGGGGCCGCGCCAGCTGGAAAAGCTGAAATCCTGGCTGGAACAGGATCAATAGATCCGGCGCGCGCGCGCTATTTCAAGTCGCGCCCTTCGCCGGCGGCATAGAGCGCAGCGAGGCCCTGGCGATAGGTGGGATAGGTGAGGGTTACGCCTAGCTCGTGCTTCAGCCGGCCGTTGTCCACCCGCTTGTTGGCCGCCCAGAAGGAGAGCGCCATGGGCGTCATGTCCTGCGCCGCCTCATCGAACGGGATCGCCGGCGGCGGTTCCACCCCCAGCAGCGTCGCGGCGGCGAGGATCGGCTCGCCCGGCGCGGTGGGCAGATCGTCGGTGACATTCACCACGCCGTGGAACCGGCGCTTCACCGCAGCGCGGATGCTGGCGCTGATGTCGTCCACATGGATGCGGTTGAACACCTGATCCGGCTTGTCGATGCGCCGCGCCTCCCCGCGCGCCACCTGCACCAAAGCGTTGCGGCCGGGGCCATAGATGCCGGCGAGGCGCAGGATTGCCACCGGCACGTCGCGCGCCCCGCCGAAGCGCAGCCATTCCGCTTCGGCCGCAAGACGCCGTTCCAGGCGCAGGGACCCCGGCTTCGGCTTGGTGCGCTCATCCACCCAGGCGCCCTTGTGGTCGCCATAGACCCCGAGCGTCGTCAGATAGATCACCGAGCGCAGATGGAGATTGGCCATCAGCGCCGCGCGCCCCACCGTCAGAACCGGATCGCCCGCCGCGTCGGGCGGCGCCGAGAGCAGCAGCACATTGGCCGTGCGCAGCGCCTGTTCCAGATGGGCCGAGAGGTGCACGCCGTCGAACGGCAGGCCCGTGACCGCAACGCCCGGCCGCGACAGCGCGGCGAGAGCCTGCGCCCCTTCGCGCGTGCGGCTGGTGCCGATCACGCGCGAAAACGGCAGCCCGTCGCGCGCCAGAAGGGCGCGTCCGCAATATCCCAATCCCACCGCCAGCAGCGTGCTCATGCTTCGGTCATGACGCAGCCGCGCGCGTCCGGCAAGGGTGAAAGCGGCCATTCCACCGCCCGCCCCGCACTCAGGGGAGCGCCGCGTCCCATTCCGCCTCGACCGCGTCGTCGGGGTCGGGCGCGCGCCGTGCCGCGAGCCGCGCGAACTCCACCGCCGGCATCAGGCGCGAGAGCGCCCACACCGCCGCCCCGCGCACCAGCGGCGCCTCATCTTCCAACAAAGGCAGGATCTGCGGCAGGAATCCGGGTTGGTCCGAATTGCCCATGGCGATCAACACATTGCGCACCATGCGCACGCGCCCGGTGCGCTTGATGGGGCTTTTCGCGAAGCGCGCGCGGAACGCCCCGTCGTCCAAAGCAACCAGCTCCGCCAAGGCGGGGGCGCGATTTTCGTCCCGCGCGGCCAGCTTCATCTCGCGTCCGGCCTGGGCGAACTTGTTCCAGGGGCAGGCGGCGAGGCAATCGTCGCAGCCATAGATGCGATTGCCCATGAGCGGGCGCAGGTCGCGCGGGATCGGCCCGGCATGCTCGATGGTGAGATAGGAAATGCAGCGCCGGGCATCGAGGCGATAGGGCGCGGGGAATGCCGCCGTGGGGCAGGCATCGAGGCAGGCGCGGCAGTGCCCGCAATGATCGCCCTCGGGCGCGTCCACCGGCAGATCGAGCGTGGTGGCGATGGCGCCGAGGAACAGCCAGGAGCCGCGCGCCCGCGATACCAGATTGGTGTGCTTGCCCTGCCAGCCGAGGCCGGCCGCCTGGGCCAGCGGCTTTTCCATCAGCGGCGCGGTGTCCACGAACACTTTCACGTCCCCGGTCCCCGCCTTGGCCAGCAAGGCGCGGGCGATGCGCTTCAGCTTCGCCTTGATCAGCTCGTGATAATCCTCGCCCCGCGCATAGACCGAAATGACCCCGCCCGTGCGCTGGGCGAGCGCCGCGCGCGGGTCCTCGTCCGGCCCATAGTTCAGGCCCAGCATGACGATCGTGCGCACTTCGCTCCACAGGGTGCGCGCGTCGGCGCGGCGGTCGAGGGTCTCGGCCATCCATCCCATGTCGCCATGGTTTCCCTCGGCCACCCATTGGCGCAGGCGCGGCCCGGCGGCGGCGGCCGCATCGGGATCGGCGATGCCGAAGGCGTCGAACCCCTCGATAAGGGCGAGCGCGCGCAGATGGTCCTTGAGGGCGGCCCGATCCGGTGATGCCGAAGCCCTTTCCCGCACGCGGGGAAGGGTCGGGAGGGGAGAGGCGCCGGTCATGAGGGGCGGCATGGCGATGAGGGACAAGGATTTCCCGCTTCCGCGAGAGGGGGGTTATCCCGCCGGCTCAGAAATCCAGGTCCGCATAGGTGCTGGAGGCCGGCATGCCGGGAATGGAATCGTTCAGCAGGCCGCGAAAGGTCGGGCGCGATTTCAGCCGCGCGTACCAGGCCTTCGCATCCTCGTCCTCGTCCCACGGCACGTCGCCCAGATAATCGGCCACCGAGAGATGGGCCGCGGCGGCAAGGTCGGCATGGCTCATGCGCTCGCCGGCCAGCCAATTGCGGCCCTTCGCCAGCCAGCCGATATATTTGAGATGGTAGCGCAGATTGCTGCGCGCCGCACGCAGCGCCTGGGCATCGGGCGGGCCGCCGCCCTGGTCGGATTTCATATAGCGCTTGTAGATGCGCTCGCGCACCAGATGCTCGGTGCTTTCCAGGAACAGCTTGTCGTTGAACCAGGCCACCAGGCGCCGCACCTCCACGCGCCCGGCCGGGTCTTCCGGCAGCAGGCGGCGGTCGGCAAGGGCAAGGCCGCGCGTCTCGTCGAGATATTCCGCGATGATGCTGGCGCCGGGAACGGAAGGCGCCTGCTGCTCCACCATCACCGGGGTTTCGCCGGCGGGGTTCAATGTCAGGAATTCCGGCCGGCGTTCCCATACGCGCACTTCCACCAGCTCCGGCTCGATGCCGTATTCGGCAAGCAGGAGGCGCACGAAACGCGAATGAGGGCAAAAAGGATGATGGTGCAGATGCATGTCTGGGGGGTTTTCGCCGCTGCGGCTGACCCCGGTCTAGATCGGTTCTCGCAGTGCCGCAAGACCGAATGGCCGCCCGCGCTGTGGCAATAGGGCCACATGGTGAACCAAACCCAGCGCCTGACGCAAGGTCCGCGCGAGCGCCCCCGGGTGCTTTTGCATTGCACCGATTAAGCGAAAATTTCAGGATGCCGCCGCTTCATGGCCCCTGGCCATTCCCCCTTCACGCCCGGACTCCCGCGCCATGACCCTCGGCACAATGCTCGAAGCCCTGCTCCTCGGCCTTCTGGAAGGATTCACCGAATTCATTCCCGTGTCCTCCACGGCCCACCTGCTGCTGGCCGGGCATTTCCTGGGCTTCGAGAGCACGGGCAAGACGTTCGAGGTGCTGATCCAGCTGGGCGCGGTGCTGGCGATCCTCACGGTCTATTTCCAGCGGTTCCTCAAGGTGGCGCTGGCGCTGCCCACCAGCCCCGGCGCCCGGCGGTTCGTGCTCGGCGTGCTGATCGCCTTCCTGCCGGCGGCGGTGATCGGGGCGGCCGCGCACGGCTTCATCAAGGCGGTGCTGTTCGAAAGCCCGATGCTGATCTGCTTCACGCTGATTTTCGGCGGCATCATATTGTTGTTCGTGGATCGCATCGTGCCTGAGCCGCGCTACAACAACGCCATGGGCTTTCCGCTCCCGCTGGCGCTGAAGATCGGCTTCTTCCAGTGCCTGGCCATGATCCCCGGCATGTCGCGCTCGGGCTCGACCATTGTCGGCGCCATGCTGATGGGCGTGGACAAACGGGCGGCGGCGGAATTCTCCTTCTTCCTGGCCCTGCCCACCATGTTCGGCGCCTTCGCCTACGACCTCTACAAAAACCGCAACATCCTCTCGTTCGACGACGGGCTTTTGATCCTCATCGGCTTCGTCGCGGCCTTCTGCGCCGCCGTGCTGGTGGTGCGCTCGCTGCTCGATTTCGTCTCGCGCCACGGCTATGCGGTGTTCGGCTGGTGGCGCATCGTGGTGGGCGTGGCGGGGCTGATCGGCCTCGCCATCGTGCACTGAGGGCAGCGATCGCCGCGCGCTGGATCCGCGGCCTCAGAAGTCGGAGGCGATGCCGCCGACTTCCCAATCCCCGTACCGCACGGGCTCGGTGCCGCCGCGCCCGTTCAGTTCCTTCGGCATGGACTTGGCCACCGCGTCGATCGCCGCGCGCCGTTCCGCCGCCTCGGCCAAGGCGCGCTGCGCCGCCGGGGAAAGGGGCGACGGGGAGAGGGATTTGCCCGGCGCTGCCGCCGGCGCCCGGATTTCGGTTTCGCTCATGCTGGTCTTCCTCATGTCATAAGCGGGGCGGCCTATGGTGCATCCCCGCTGGCGTCCTTGCCCCTGGTCCTGAGGCATGCTAGCGACCCGCCACCTCGCATGGGGACGAGGACCAGCCTCAAGGGAGACGAGCATGGCGACTCAAAATGGCAGCCCGGCGGACAATGTGGCGCCTTCGCTCAATGTCCTCGCACAATATATCAAGGATCTCTCGTTCGAGAATCCCAACGCGCCGAATTCGCTCGCGAGCCCGGCCGGCCAGCCGGACGTGAGCGTGCAGATCAATGTGAATGCCCGCCCGCTCGCGAACAATGAGTTCGAAGTCGAGCTGAAGGTGGATGGCAAGGCCTCGGTCCAGGGCAACACCATGTTCGCCTTCGACCTCACCTATGGCGGCATCTTCCGCATCCAGGGCATTCCCGAGCAGAGCCTCCAGCCGGTGGTGCTCATCGAATGCCCGCGCCTCCTGTTCCCGTTCGCCCGCCAGATCGTGGCGGACGCGGTGCGCAACGGCGGCTTCCCGCCCCTGATGATCGATCCCGTGGACTTCGCCAGCCTGTACCAGCAGCGCATGATGGCCGAAGCCCAGCGCCTTCAGCCGGTCGGCCAGGCCTGAGGATTTTCGAACGGGGTGCGGGCTTTCGCTGATCGCGGCGGCCCCTCACCCCGGCCCTCTCCCCGGCGGGGAGAGGGGCGCGCGAATTCACCTCTCCCCGAGGGGGAGAGGTCAGCCGTGCAACGGCCGGGTGAGGGGGTTCGCGCGCTGCCAGAGGCCCAGGTCTTCAGGCGCGAGGTCTTCAGGCGCGCGCCGCTTCCTCGGCCCGCACTTCGTCCACGAGATATTGCGCCCACAAGGCTTTGTCGCCCATCTGCGCGATGAAGGCGCGGTGAACCGCCCGCTCTTCGTCCATCAGGCGCGGCGCCAGCGGCACCGGGCGGGCGCGGGCGGCGATCACCGTATCGGCCACGAGGCGCGGCGCGGCATTGCCGCTTTCCTCCACCAGCCCGACCAGCATGGCCTGCCGGCCGCCCAGCAATTCGCTATAAACTTCCGCCAGCAACTCGGCATCCAGCAAGGCGCCGTGCTTGACCCGGCGCGAGCTGTCGATGCCATAGCGGTTCATCAGCACGTCGAGGCTGTTCTGGGCGCCGGGATGCTTGCGGCGGGCCAGGGCCAGCGTATCGATCACCCGGTCGCGGGCGATGACGGTCCGGCCGGAGCGCGTCAGCTCGGCATTCAGAAAGCCGATGTCGAACGCCGCATTATGGATCACCAGCGTGTCGTCGGCGATGAAGTCCAGGAACGCGTCCGCCACCTCGGCGAATTTCGGCTTGTCGGACAGGAACTCGGCGGACAGGCCGTGGACGTTGAACGCCTCCGTCGGCATGTCCCGTTCCGGATTGATATAGACGTGGAACACCGTGCCCGTGAGGATGCGGTTGACCATCTCCACGCAGCCGATTTCCACCAGCCGGTCGTCCTTATTGGCGTCGAGGCCGGTGGTTTCGGTGTCGAGGACGATTTCCCGCATGGTCTTTTCCGTTCAATCCCGCAC
>NCEH01000165.1 GCA_002304505.1 Rhizobiales bacterium 32-66-11
GACACCAGGGGCCCCTTCACCGGCGGTCTGACCGCGCGGTGGCTGAGCGCAGGCACCTACCAGGGCCACTCCTACGTCGTGTGCTCCAGCAGTTGCCCGGCCTATAACCCGAGCCAGCCCGTCACCGTCAACAACACGAACCGGCCCACCATCACCAGCAACCGCGCCCCTGGCGCGCTCTACTTCGACATGTCGGTGAACTACAAGTTCATGCGCGGCCGGCTTGAGGCCTTTGCGGTGGCTACCAACATCGCCAATAAAGATCCCGCGCAATACAACAACGGCACGGGCATCGGCTCCCAGCAAACGGCCTACAACGGGACCTATTACGACATCCTGGGCCGCACCTTCCGCGCGGGCGTGCGCTTCAAATACTGACCGAGGCCGGCTCGGGCGGGCGCGCCTGGCGCCCGCCCGAGATCCGTTTCATCCCCCTGTCGCCTTTGCATCGGATACTTCCCCATGCCCTCCTCCAAGCCGCTCCGCCGGCCTGCTCGGCGCCTGAAGCGGGTGCTCGCCCTGTCGCTGGCCGCCCCCCTCGCCTTCCTGATCGGCGCCGCCGAGGCGGAAGCTCGCTCCGTGCTGATGATCAGCATCGACGGGATGAACGCGGGCTATGTCACCGAGGCCGAGGTCCGCGGGCTCCGCATGCCCAATCTGCGCCGCTTCATGACCGAGGGCGGGTACGCCTCCGGCGTGCGCGGGGTCGTCCCGACCGTGTCCTGGCCGAGCGCCGTGGCCCTGATGACCGGTACGCCGCCGGCGAAGAGCGGGGTGTTGAACAACGAGCGGTTCGAGCCTTCGGACCGCAACAAGCCGGGTGGAATCTATTTCTACGCCCGCGACGTGAAGACCGACACCCTGTGGGACGCCGCCGCCCGCGCGGGCCTCGTCACCGCCAACGTCGACCAGTTGGCCAGCGTCGGCAATCCCTCGATCCGCTACGACATCCCGCGCTACGAGCCTTCCGCCTGGGCCACCGAGAACCTCAAGGCGATGGAGGTGGCGTCGCGGCCGGCCAACTTCCTGCCCGAGATGGAGGCCCGTCTCGGGCCCTATACGGGCGTCGACTTCGACACGCCGGACTACGACGCCGTCCGCGCCCGGTTCGCCATCGACATCCTGCGCCGCTACAAGCCCCAGTTCATGACCCTCCACCTGTCCGGGGTGGACGTCGAGGCCCATGCCCACGCCCCCTTCAGCCCCCAGGCGAACAAGGCGGCCGAAGGCATTGACGACCTGATCGGCCAGCTTCGCGCGGCGGCCCTCGCCGCCGATCCCGACGCCGTCGTCGTCGTGGTCTCGGACCACGGACAGGCGCCGGCGACGCGGATCCTGAACCTCCGCATCCCGCTCATCGAAGCCGGGCTGATCCGGATCGAGGCGCCGGTCCCGGGCCGGCCGGCCCGCATAGCCGACTGGAAGGCCGACGTCTGGGCCTCCGCCGGCGCCGCCATCATGCTGAAGGACCCGTCCGACACGGCCACCCGGGCCAAGGTCTCCGAAGTGCTGCACGGGCTGGCGGCCGATCCCGCCAACGGCGTCGCCCGCATTCTCGAAGGCGCCGAAATCGACAAGCTGCAGGGCTTCACCGGCGCCGCCTTCGTGGTCGACATGACGTCGGGCACGACGGTCGGAAACGCCCTGGTCGGCCCGCTGGTGAGCGAACGCAAAGCCCCGGTCGGGGTCCACGGCTACCTGCCCCACAACACCCAGAAGGACGCGGCCTTCTTCATCGCCGGCAAGGGCGTGCAGGCGGGCCGCAACCTCGGCCGCATCGACATGCTGCAGATCGCCCCGACGGTGGCCGAGGCCCTGGGGATCAAGCTGAAGGACGCGATAGAGCCGGCGCTTCCGGTCTTCGCCATGGGGGAGAAACGATGAGCCGTTCGACGGTCTGCGCCGCGGCGCTTCTGGGCCTTGGCCTGTCGCCGCTGGCGGCGGCGCCCGCATCCGCCGCCTCGGTGCTGCTGATCAGCATCGACGCCCTGAGCCCGGATTACGTCACCAAGGCGGACGCCCTGGGGCTCAAGGTCCCCAACCTGCGCCGCTTCCTGACCGAGGGCAGCTATGCCCAAGGCGTCCGCGGCGTCGTCCCCACGATCACCTGCCCCAGCCATGCGACGCTGGTGACCGGCGTCACCCCGTCGAAGCACGGAATCTACGGCAACGATCCACTGAAGACCGACGGATATTCGGCCGCGCTGTGCACCTTCGCGGGCGACGTCAAGGCCGACGCCCTCTATGACGCCGCCGCCCGCGCGGGCATCGAGAGCGGCAGCGTCGGCTGGCTGAACACCGCCGGGGCCACGACGGTCAAATACAACCTGCCGCACGTCGAGCCGTATCAATCCGAGATCACGGTCAAGTATCAGGAGGCGATGGCGACGCCGCCCGGCCTGTTGACCGAACTGGAGGGCAAGCTCGGCAGTTATCACCAGGACGGAACCGAGGCCGGCAGCGAGATCCGCACCCGGTTCGCGGCGGAGATCATGCGCCGGTACAAGCCGGGCTTCATGATGTTCCACATTATCGCCGTCGACCATGCCGCGCACGCGCACGGGCCGTGGAGCGAGGAAGCCAAGAAGGCCGTCGAACACGAGGACGCGATGATCGGCCAGATCATCCAAGCCGCCCTGGCCAACGATCCAGACACCATCATCGCGGTGACGTCCGACCACGGACAGGCGCCGATCACGCGGGCGCTCAATCTGCGCATCGCCCTGGTTGAGGCCGGCCTGATCGAGCTCGAGCCGCTGGTCCCCGGCCGCGCGGTGAAGGTCAAGGACGCCAAGGCGCAGGTGATCACCGGCGCGTCGGCCGCGATCCGGCTGAAGGACCCGTCCGACGCAGTCACGCGCGCCAAGGTTTCGCAACTTCTGCACGCGCTCGGCGCCGATCCGCAGAACGGGATCGACCGTATCGTGGAGGGCGCGGAGGTCGAAAGGCTGGGCGGCTACGCCGGCGCGAGCTTCGTGGTGGGCATGAAGCCCGGCACGGTGGTCGGCGGCGCATACTTCGGCGAAAAGCTGGTCGATCTGCCCGCGGTCGCGGGGACCCACGGTTACCTGCCCGATCAGCCCACGATGAACGCGTCCTTCTTCGTCCGGGGCAAGGGCATTAAGCCGGGGCACAACCTCGGTGTGGTCGAGATGACCCGGATCGCCCCCACCCTGGCCCAGGCGCTGGGCGTCAAGCTGCAGGACGCGGACCAGCCGCCGCTACCGATCTTCAGCCGCTGAGCCCGTGCGCGGGCGCTGTCCGCGCAAATATTCCCACCCGAAGGTGCGCGAGCTAAGGAAAGAACAGCTCAGAGAAGGCGCAAGCCGGTCGATCGGCGCGTGTTGGTTACCGGACGCGCCGGCATGGTCTTCACCGAAGCGCGCAGTGACTGGCGCACCCTAGCCCGCACCGCCCGCCCGCCGCTGGTGCGCACCCACCAGGCTCCGCGGTGAGCTTCTCCTCGCTCCACGTTCCAAGCTCCTGCTGCTCTGCGGCTGAAAATCCAGCTTTCTCGGTAGGATGATGGTCGCTGCCTGGTTCGAGCTTGACTTGGCGGCCGGGCGGCGGTGTTTTCTTGGTGATAAAGTTTTTTGAAGTCTTCCGCGTCGCCTTGGTGTCCGCGACGCGTCCCGCTCGGCGTTCAACCCCTATCCGGGAGTCCATCCTTGCATCTCGAACCCTACATGGCCGGGGGCCGAGCCGACCCGAACGGCCGAAGAGCCCGCGTCGTCGTCGGTATCGTCGTGGCGTTCGCCATGGCCGCCTTCGCCCTGCCGGCGCTGGCGCAGTTCAAGCCGATCACACCGGCGATGGCCGGACAGACCGTGACCCTGAACGGTCAGAACCTGACCATCGAAGCGCTCGTGCAGATCGCCCGCGGCGGCGCCAAGGTGAAGATCGCTCCTGAGGCGATGGCCCGCGCCAAGGCCTCCTATGGCCTGATGCTCCAGGCGCAGGAAGAGGGCGTGCCCGTCTACCGCTTCAACCGCGGCGCCGGGGCCGGCCGCGAGATCGAGACCCTGAAGGGGCCGCCGGACACGCCGGAGAATCTGGCCATCATCGCCCGCCGCTTCGAAGGCGGCGGCGGACCGGGCGGCGGCGGCGGCAGCGTGGAGACGGATGTCGTCAACGAGGGCGATCTGCGCTCCATGATGGCCACCCTGGCCAATCAGGCGACGTGGGAAGCCGCGAGCGAAAATTACATCAACGGCACGGTGGCGTTGCTGAACGCGGGCGTGTACCCGGCCTTCCGCCTTCGCGGCGGCCGCGGCGAGGCGGATTTCATTCCGGTCGGCGCCACCATCATGGGCCGCGGTTTCGCCTATTACACAGGCCAGCGCATGCCGGCCGCCGACGCCCTTCGCCAGGCGGGCCTGCAGCCGCTGCAGCTCTCTGGCAACGACGACGCCATGAACACCGTCAGCTCGCTGACCGCGGGCAAGACGGCGCTCTATGTCAACGACCTGCGCGAATACCTGGAATGGGCCGACATGGCCTATGTCCTGACGATGAGCGGACTGAACTCCAACGTGACGCCGCTCGTCATGCCGGTCCAGGGCACCCGCCCCTTCCCCTGGGTCAATTTCCACGCCGCCCGCGTGATGGAGATGATCAAGGGCGGCTACCTCTTCGACAACGACCCGGCCCGGATCATCCAGGACCCCGAGGGGCTGCGCGCCTTCCCCTGGCGCCAGGGCGCGGTTTGGGAAGCGTGGGCCAACCTGCGTGACAACGCCCTGATCCAGATGAATTCCTCGGACCACAACCCGACCTCGCGGCCGGGCGTGAAGCCCGAGGACGCCTGGGAGCTCTCCACGCCCCAGATGATGAAATACTACATCAAGGGCGGCCGCTTCTCGAACGGGGTCGGCGGCTACATCTTCTCCAACTCGAACTGGGACCCCTTCCCCCTGGTGGTCTCGCTCGAACAGGTGGGTATCGCCTTGATCAATGTGGACTCGATTATCATCGAGACCATGAGCCGCTTCAACGATCCCTACTTCACCGTGGTGCGGGCGCAGGACATCATGGGCCCCGGCTTTGGCGGCGGCGGCGGCTCCAATCACTGGCTGTGGCCTGAAATCCAGTCCCTGGCCATGCCGCTGTCGCCTCCCGGCATCGGCACCATCGCCAACCCCGCGGATGTGGGCGCCGTGCCGCTGCTTCGGCTCGAGCGCGCCGAACGCCTGCTCAAGGTCCAGCGCGAACTGCTGGCCGGCCAGATCATCCAGGGCGCGTACTGGATGGATGTGCGCAAGAAGCAGAACCCGGCCCGCCAGTTCGGCGCCGGCCCCACGGCCGCCCACGCTGCGATCCGTCAGATCGTGCCGTTGCAGCGCCCGCCGGGCTCGCCCCCGCCGACGGGATCCAACCAGGACCTGATCGCGGATTTCATCACCACCACGCCTGCGTCGCGGTTCTTCCGTTCCACCGCCGTGATGCCGCGTCCTGCCGCTATGCCGGCGCCCGCGCCTACCCTGAAGGCGGCCGGCCGGACGCAGTAGAGCTGCTGGAGGTTGGAGCAACGACGGCTCCCGGAGTGATCCGGGGGCCGTTTGCTCCGCTGATGAGGGCCTTCCAGTGACCGCCCCGCCCTAAACATAGATAAGATCTATTCATCCCACTAAAAATTACAATTGGTCCTATGGCCGGGCCCGCTGCTAAGCCTGATGGCGTCACGTCAGCCAAAAAAATCAGGGTGTGGATCATGGATCGTCGTCAGCTCATCAGCGCCACCGGCGCCGTCGCCGCCTTTGCGGCGGTCGGCCCCCCCAAGGCGGTCGCCGCCGAACCGTCCGCGGGCAAGTGCCCGGTCATGCACGGGGGAGCTTCCACCATCGCCCACGCGGGCGGGGCGGCGAACCGCGACTGGTGGCCCAACCAGTTGAACCTGAAGGTTCTGCACCAGCAGACCGAGCGGTCCGATCCCATGGGCCGGGAGTTCGACTACGCCGCGGCGTTCAAGACGCTCGACCTGGCGGCGGTCAAGAAGGACCTGTTCGCCCTGATGACGGACTCGCAGGACTGGTGGCCCGCCGACTACGGCCACTATGGTCCGTTCCTGATTCGCATGGCGTGGCACAGCGCCGGCACCTATCGCAGCGGCGATGGCCGTGGCGGCGCCGGCGCGGGCACGCAGCGCTTCGCCCCGCTGAACAGCTGGCCGGACAACGCCAACCTGGACAAGGCGCGGCGTCTGCTGTGGCCGATCAAGCAGAAGTACGGCGCCAAGATCTCCTGGGCCGACCTGCTGATCCTCACCGGCAACGTCGCGCTGGACTCGATGGGCTTCAAGACCTTCGGCTTCGGCGGCGGCCGCGCCGACACCTGGGAGCCCGAGCAGGACATCTACTGGGGCCCCGAGGGCAAGTGGCTGGCTGACGAGCGCTACAGCGGCGACCGCCAGCTCCAGGGTTCGCTGGGCGCCGTGCAGATGGGCCTGATCTACGTCAATCCCGAAGGCCCCAACGGCAACCCCGATCCGGTGGCGGCGGCGCGCGACATCCGCGAGACCTTCGCGCGCATGGCGATGGACGACGAGGAGACGGTGGCACTGATCGCCGGCGGCCAC